>NZ_CAXTKW010000004.1:0-260757 GCF_964245105.1 Candidatus Dorea massiliensis AP6
GGGACGGGATAAACGCTGAAGGCATCTAAGCGTGAAGCCCCCCTCAAGATGAGATATCCCATTCGAAAGAAGTAAGATCCCTTGAAGACGACAAGGTAGATAGGGCAGAGGTGGAAGTGCAGTAATGCATGGAGCTGACTGTTACTAATAGGTCGAGGGCTTGACCAAGAGTGTGAAGCGAAAGCGGAACGCGAAGCGTCATAGGATAGAAAATGTCTAAGAAGATATGCAGTATATAGTTTTGAAGGTACAAGGAAGTACCTGAACACTTGACAAGGGTTGGGTGATCAGGTATTATGGTATCTGAATTAAATATTCCTCGATAGCTCAGTGGTAGAGCGTTCGGCTGTTAACCGAAATGTCGTAGGTTCGAGCCCTACTCGGGGAGTTAAGAAAACCTGTAAGCGTTGCTTGCAGGTTTTTTTGGGTCTACAATACCGTGTTACATTGAAGCGTGAAAGTCAGGCTTTTTATAGAACAAAAAATTTTCGAAGGAAGGTACATTCTTTTTTATTGCATCAAAACAGGCAGTAATTCAGACAATAGGGAATCATTAAGAGTATGATGATAGATAATTATTTTGAATAGATGAGGATAAAATAAGACCTCCCAGAATAGAAACTTGAGGTGACCCCTCAAAGTTAGACTTTTACGAGACGACTTCGGTCGTCTCGTTTTTCTTTATGCAGTTAAAAGATGGAGTCGGTATTGGACAGGACTCCTCCATCCTAACTTTTCTTTTATTCGTTTCTCATTGTAGTATTTTATAAAACGTTCTATTTCAAATTTTAATTCCTCGTAGCTATAATAAACAATACCGTAGTAAATTTCCTGTTTGAGCAGTCCAAAGAAGTTTTCCATTACTGAATTATCCAGACACTTTCCTTTTCTGGACATACTTTGAAATATTCGTTCCTCTTTTAATCTGTGGGAGTATGCTTTCATTTGGTATGCCCACCCCTGGTCAGAATGAAAAGTTCTTCTGTATGGGCAATCTGCAGTAACCTCGATTGCTTTATCTAAAGCATCCATTACGTTCTTTGCAGAAGGTCTTTGATCTATTCCATAGCTAAGTATTTCGCCATTGCACATATCCATGAATGGATCGAGATAAAGCTTATGTATCGTCATACGGCCTTTTTCGTCAACTTCATAATACTTGAATTCACTGGTATCTGTAGTGATCTTCTGATGAGGTATGTGTGTATTAAAACGTCGATGGATTCTGTTAGGTGCAACCGTACCAACCCTGCCTTTATAGGAACTATATTTTCTACTTTTATGAGTGTATGATGTTACCTGTAAGCCAAGTTTTTGAACAATACGTTGAACTTTCTTTTTGTTTATGGAATATCCCTGATTGCGAAGGTCTCCAAGAATCCTGCGATATCCATAATTTTTATGTTCTTCACGGATCTCGAGTACCTTTTTCTCAATTTCCTGATCTGGATTTCCTCTGTCAAAACGCTTTTGCCAATACATATATGTGGCTTTTGGCATTCCAGTATATGAGAGAAGGTCTTTTAATTTGAACTGTCTTCGGAGACTGTTGATGATTCTTGCCGTTCTCTCATTTTTGCTTCGTCCTCTAAGCGCAGTCTCCTCAGTTCTTTTAAAAACGCATTCTCTATTCTTAACTTTAGAAGTTCATCTTCCAGTTCTTTTACGTGCTCTACACTTGTGTCAACAGAAGATTCTTCTAATGGTACTATTTTGGAATTTTCAACTGATTTATTCAATGTTTTCTTTCGACCTTTCTTATGTGGTCTCAACGCATCAGGGCCAGCTGCTCGAAAGCGATTCACCCAGTTCGCAATCATACCGGAATTGGTAATACCTTCTTGCAGTGCCAAATCTTGATATGAGATTTCACTTGATAAATATAATTCTACAACAGAAAGCTTTTTTTCGAAAGAATATATATCATTTTTTCGAGAACGCAATAATCCTTCATCTCCCAAAGTTTGATAATTGTGAACCCATTGCTCAATATTTCTTTTAGCAGGGACTCCATACGTTTTAGAAAGATATTTGTACCCGCCTTCTCCGTTTAAATATGACAAAACAACTTTCTTTTTAAATTCAAAAGAATATTTAGCCATAAAAATACCGACCTCCAATCGTTAGATTTTTAGGTCTAACTTTTGGGGGTCGGTACAACTGGAAGGTCTTATTTCATATTGAGATTATACACAATACCTCGTGGTACATTCTTAGCAGAGCTCATCAGCCAGTGCTTCTATCTGCGCGCGGCTATCTTCGCTTAAGGCAGACAGAATACGAACGGTATTTTCTGCAAAGGTAAGCTTCTTACTGTTTTCCAGTAAAGCTTTCATACCTTTGGCAGCAGTCGGAGCCCAGGAACCATTTTCTATGAAGGCCACGGTGCGGTTCTGGTAGTTACGGTCGGTCAGGTGCTCGATAAAATCGCGCATGAACGGGAAAATGCCTGCATTATAGGTGATGGTAGCCAATATCAGCTTACTGTAGCGGAATGCGTCCTCGACGGCCTCGGCCATATCGGCGCGGGCCAGATCGTGAAGGATAACGTTCGGGCACCCCTTAGTGCGGAGCTTATCAGCCAGCAGTTCGACAGCCTCCTGTGTGTGACCATAGACAGAGGTATAGGCGATAACGACGCCGTCCTCTTCCGGCTGGTAGGATGACCAGGTGTTATAGAGATTCAGGTAATATCCCAGATTTTCCGTGAGCACCGGTCCGTGCAGGGGGCAGATGATTTGAATATCCAGGGTAGCGGCCTTCTTCAGCAGATTTTGTACCTGTACGCCGAATTTGCCCACGATGCCGATGTAGTAGCGGCGTGCCTCGTAGGCCCAGTCCTCATCCACGTCGAGAGCGCCGAATTTGCCGAAGCCGTCGGCGGAGAACAGTACTTTGTCGCAGGTATCGTAGGTCACCATGACTTCCGGCCAGTGAACCATGGGAGCGGCCACGAAGGCCAGGGTGTGCTTGCCGAGACAGAGCGTGTCGCCTTCTTTGATGACAACCTGTCTGTCAGCATAATCCGTGCCAAAGAACTGCTTCATCATGGCAAAGGCCTTTGCGCTGGACACGACGGTGGTATCCTGATAAAGCTCCATAAATTTGGCGATATTGGCGGAATGATCCGGCTCCATGTGCTGTACGATCAGGTAATCCGGATGGCGGTCGCCCAGAAGAGCGCCGATCTGATCCAGCCATTCCTGTCCGAAACGCGCGTCTACGGTGTCCATAACGGCGATTTTCTCATCCAGGATGACATAGGAATTGTAGGCCATGCCGTTCGGAACCACGTACTGACCCTCGAAGAGATCCACATCATGGTCATTGACGCCCACGTATCTGATATCTTTGGTAATTTCCATTGTAATACGCTCCTTTTAGTTAAGATAGGCTAATTATAGCATATTTGAAATAAGGTGTATAGAACAGAAAAGTCGAAAGAAAGGAGAAATGAAGAGAAAGTAAATAGAGTGCAGAAGCTTTTTCGTTCATCTGGATTCAGAAAAATCTGGATAAAAGAAAAAATCTGCACTCATGAACATAACTTATGATTCAGAAAAGTATTTTGGTAAAAGGTAGGAAAATATCTTTACAATACTTCCGGTTCATCTCTGCGCAGTTCCAGGTACACATGTCCCATACTTACATAGAAATAGGGACGTATCCACAGAAAACCGATGCCCATGGAACCGATACCCAGCAGGCACAGAGGCAGGAAGCCCAGCCACAGGCGCAGAATGCGGAAATACTGACCCTGCATGAGGCGGCGGCTGGTTTGCAGCGCGTCTTTGGCGGAGCAGTATGGGTCATCCAGCAGCACAAATTCGGTCAGACACCAGGGGATGGATATCAGTACTGCCGGGATGCAGGCGAGAACCGCATAGGCCGCCATATGAGTCAGAAGCTGAACGACTTCTGCGGACATATTTGCAATGTCAATACTCAAAGGAAGCTTCAGGTAACAGTACAGCGCAGGCGCGAACCAGACTAGAGATACCGCGTAGCGGAACAGATAGGTCAGGATAAAGGTATCCGGCTGATTGCGGAAAGCATAGAGAAAGGGCCAGGGCTGTACGATGGGTTCTTTTTTGCAAAGAGAATAAAGGTAGCGGATCAGTCCTATTGTAAGGAGGGAATTCAGGATCATGACAATCAGATTCAAGATCCAGAACAGCGCCTGATTCAAAGAAAGCGGTGATTCTCCAAGACTGGTACTCTGCAAAACGATGGTCAGTGCCAGGGTAAATATGGTCAGACTGATGGTTAAATTGACTGCAAAGAAATAATTTCCCTGCAGGGTCATGCGGGCCTGGCGGCGGATTTCCTTTGGTTTCATCATAAGGAGCCACCTCCTGTCATCGGAAGCTGTGTGGGCAGCTGATTATAAAGGTCGGAAATTGCTTTCTGCAAAGCATCCGGATCCATCAGCGTCTCCAGACCGAAAAGCTGAATGGCCAGATAGAAGCCGAGTACCAGAATTACCACAGTGATCAGGATAGCAAGGATAGAAACGGTCATGCCGCCTACAGCTTTTGGGGAAAGCCGGTAGCTGTCACCTTTGGACAGATGGGCGAACAGGATACTCATACAGCCAAGAGGCAGAGCCATATAGATGAAATAAATGCTGATAACCGAAAGGAGCGTCAGAACGCCGAGAATCAGAGAGAGATTCGCCATCCGGTTCGGCTTTTTTCTATAAGGATTAAAAGGTGGCTGTTGAAAATTCATATTTGGTTGTTCGGTATGATTATAGTCCATAAAAATTCCTCCTAATTAAACATGATAACATAGCTGATAATGAAAGACAAATAAATCTTACATACGGGCCGAAAAAGAAAAATCATGAAAAAGGCGCAAGCAGGAGAATGATACAGGCGGTCAAGTTATGGCTTGCGGGGAAAGGAGGATTTTCGTATAATAAGAGCAGTGCCGTGACCGGAAAAGGTCAAGGAGAGACAGGAGGAACACTCTTATGGATATTATCAGGAAACTGACAGAGGAGCTGGGCGTTCAACGCTGGCAGGCAGAGGCCGCGGTCAAGCTCATCGACGAGGGAAATACAATTCCATTTATTTCCAGATATAGAAAGGAAGCGACGGGGTCGTTGAACGACGAGGTGCTGCGAAATCTGCATGAGCGTCTGACGTACCTTCGCGGTCTGGAGGATAAGAAAAATCAGGTGCTGGGAAGCATCGAGGATCAGGGAAAGCTGACGGAAGAGTTGAAGACGCAGATTCTGGCGGCAGAGACCCTGGTGGCCGTGGACGATCTGTATCGCCCGTACCGGCCCAAGCGGCGTACCCGGGCGACCATTGCTAAGGAAAAAGGTCTGGATGGTCTGGCGGATGTGATTCGTTTGCAGTTGACGAAAAAGCCGCTGGAGGAAGAGGCGGCAGCTTATATTTCCGAGGAAAAGGATGTGCTGACGACGGCAGATGCTATTGCAGGGGCCGGGGATATCCTGGCAGAAGCTATTTCTGATGAGGCTGACTACCGGTCCTATATCCGGAAGGCGACCTTCGACGAGGGTCAGCTTCTGTCCGAGGCCAAGGATGAGAAGGCCCAGACCGTCTACGAGATGTATTACCATTATGAGGAGCCGGTGAAAAAGGCGGCCGGACACCGGATTCTGGCCCTGAACCGGGGCGAGGCGGAGAAGGTGCTGACTGTCCGTGTGGAAGCGCCGGAGGAGCGCATTTTACGCTATCTGGAGAAGAAGGTTATTGTGCGGGACAATCCGCATACGACGCCGGTGCTGAAAATGGTGATCGCGGACAGCTACAGCCGTCTGATTGCGCCGTCCATTGAGCGTGAGATAAGAAATGAGCTGACCGAGAAAGCGGAGGATGGAGCCATCAGTGTCTTTGGCAAAAATCTGAAGCAGCTTCTGATGCAGCCGCCCATCGTGGGTCAGGTGGTGTTGGGCTGGGATCCGGCCTTCCGTACCGGCTGTAAGCTGGCTGTGGTGGACGCCACCGGCAAGGTGCTGGATACGGTAGTCATTTACCCGACGGCGCCCCAGAACAAGGTGGCAGAGGCCAAAGCGACCCTGAAAAAACTGATTACCAAGTATGGCATTACTCTGATATCCGTGGGTAACGGAACCGCCTCCCGGGAGTCCGAGCAGGTTATCGTGGAGCTCATCAGGGAGCTGCCCACGCCAGTTCGTTATGTGATTGTAAATGAGGCCGGTGCGTCCGTCTATTCCGCCAGCAAGCTGGCCACCGAGGAATTTCCCAATTTCGACGTGGGACAGCGAAGCGCCGCGTCCATCGCCCGCCGCTTGCAGGATCCGCTGGCAGAGTTAGTGAAGATCGATCCCCGCTCCATCGGCGTCGGTCAGTATCAGCACGACATGAACCAGAAGAAGCTGGGAGAGGCTTTGTCCGGCGTCGTGGAAGATTGTGTAAATAAAGTCGGTGTAGACCTGAATACGGCCTCTGCGCCGCTCCTGGAGTATGTGTCCGGTATTAACAAAACCCTGGCGAAAAATATCGTAGCTTATCGGGAAGAAAATGGTCGCTTTAGCAGCCGCAGAGAGCTTCTGAAGGTGGCTAAGCTGGGTCCCAAAGCCTTTGAACAGTGTGCAGGTTTCTTACGCATCACAGGTGGCAAGAATCCTCTGGACGCCACCAGCGTACACCCAGAGTCCTACGCCAGCGCCGAGAAGCTGCTGACTACCATGGGCTACACCACAGAAGATTTGAAGAAGGGCGGAGTTAAAGGCCTGTCCGGGAAGATTCATGATTATAAGCATCTGGCAGAGAAGCTGGAAATCGGCGAGCTAACTCTGCGAGATATCGTCAAGGAACTGGAAAAACCGGGGCGGGATCCCCGCGATGAGATGCCTAAGCCCATTCTCCGTACGGATGTATTGGAAATGAAGGATCTGAAGCCGGGTATGATACTGAAAGGAACCGTGCGTAATGTCATCGACTTTGGCGTATTTGTGGACATCGGCGTTCACCAGGATGGTCTGGTGCATATCTCACAGATTACCGATCGATATATTAAGCACCCGCTGGAGGTGCTGAGTGTGGGAGATATCGTGGATGTGAAAGTCTTGAGCGTAGATTTACAGAAAAAACGAATCGGATTGACGATGAAAGATGTAAAATAAAATTTTTATGGTAAAACGGTAGCCCACTGCCGGGATAAAAAATAAATAGGTTGAAGGATACGCAGATTTTTCTACTCCTCGCAGGCGGCTTATACGCACCCGACCGGCCAACTCGGCCTTACGGCCTCAAACAGGGCCTCCTTCAGGTGCTGCCTAGCCTGCTCGTCCCTACGAAAAATCAGCTAACATCCTCCAACCTATTTATTTTTTATCCCGACAGTTCATCGAATGTCGTTTCGTTTATGTTTCTGGTAGTGTTACTTTTTATAAAGGATACGGATGGAATTCAGCACGCACAGCATAGCCACGCCCGTATCGGCGAATACAGCCAGCCACATATTCGGGTGTCCGGCCAGACCCAGAATCATAACCGCGATCTTGATAACCAGAGCGAAAACCACGTTCTGAACCGCAATACGGTTGGTGCTGCGGGCGATGGAGATGGCGGTGGGTATAGACTCCATACTGGAGGTCATGAATACCGCGTCAGCTGCCTCGATAGCCGCGTCTGCGCCGCTTCCCATAGCCGCGCCCACGTCAGCGCCGGCCAGAACCGGAGCGTCGTTGATGCCGTCGCCCACGAACATTACATTGCCGTTCTGCTCTCGGAGCCTGGTCATGATACTCAGCTTATCCTGGGGAAGAAGCTTTGCGTGAACCTCGTCGATACCGGCCATCTTCGCTACCGCCTCAGCGCTCTCCTGGGCGTCGCCGGTCAGCATGACAGTGCGAAGACCCATTTTCTTCAGACGGGCAATGGCGGATTTCGCGTCAGCCTTCAGGGTATCGGAAATAACCAGATATCCGGCCAGCTTGCCGTCCACAGCCAGGAAGACCTCGGAGCCGTAGCCAGTGTCGATGGCAGCGTCCATAGTTACCCCATTTTCATCCATCAGCTTCTGATTACCGCAGAGTACCTTGCCTGCCGCAAGGGAAGCGGAGATACCGTGGCCTGCGATTTCCTCCAGAGAAGCGGGATTCTCGAGAGCGATACCCTTCTCCTGTGCAGCGGTTACGATGCTGACAGCGATGGGGTGCGTGGAGAACTGTTCGCAGCTTGCGGTGATGCGGAGCAGCTCATCCTCGGAAATAGTTCCGGTGGCAACCACCTTCTGAAGCTTGAAGTTACCCTCGGTCACAGTACCAGTCTTATCCATAACCACAGCGCCCAGGTTGCTCAGAGCCTCCATAGCCACGCCGCCCTTGAACAGGATACCCTTCTTGGAGCCTGCGCCGATACCGGAGAAGAATGCCAGCGGTACGCTAAGCACAAGGGCGCAGGGGCAGCTCATAACCAGGAACGTAATTGCGGTATAAATCCATTGATGCCAGTTGTCGGTCACCAGAGACGGCAGGATAGCGGTTACCAGAGCCAAAGTTACAACGATGGGCGTGTAAACCTTGGAGAACCGGGTAATAAAGCGGTCGATCTTCGGCTTGCTTGCGGCTGCATTTTCTACGGAATCCAGAATACGGGTTACCATAGATTCGGACAGCGGCTTCTCCACGCGAATCTTCAGCTGACCGGAGGTGTTCACACAGCCGGAGGTGATGTCGTCGCCGGCTTTTACAGCCACCGGAACGGGCTCGCCGGTAATCGGTGAGGTATCCAGACGGCTCTCACCTTCAATGATTTCACCATCCAGAGGAATCCGGTCGCCCGGACGAATGAGCAGGATATCGCCCACCTTGGCGTTTTCAGCCGGGATGACTTTAATATCGTTGCCCTGTACCAGATTGACGACCTCGGGACGCATATCCACAGCGTCCATGATCTGTCCGCGGCTTCGCTCTACGGCCTTGTGCTCGAAGAACTCGCCGATGCGGTAGAAGAGCATAACGCCCATGGCCTCGGGATACATGCCGATGGCAAAAGCGGCCACAGTCGCCAGGCTCATCAGGAAATTCTCATCGAAAATCTGTCCATGGGAAATATTTTTTGCGGCGGTCAGAAGCACGCCTGCGCCAAGGATCAGGTAGCCGATGACAAATACGGGCAGGGTTACGATGGCAGCGACGCCTATGTGGCTTAAAATCTCGCCGACTACGAAGAAAACCGCGCCGATGATAATGGAAATGAGTTCTTGCCGTTCTTTTTTCTCATCATCTTCTTTGGCAGACTTTGCTGCAGCGTCTTTGGCAGCGGATTTCGGTGACGGATCACGCTCTACGATGGTGACTTCCGGCTCCAGTGCTACGCTGACACGGCGAATCTCGTCGATGAGAGCGTCCGGATTTTTGGCGGTGATGCGGAGCTGCTTGGTGGCGAAGGTCAGGACGGCATTTTCCACGCCGGGTACTTCATTGATACGCTCCTCTACCTTGGCCGCGCAGTGGGCGCAATCCAGGCCATCGATGATGTATACTTTCGTTTTTGCAGATGCATTCACGGTTTTGGGAACAATTTTCACTTCGGACTCAATGGAAGAGCAGATGTGCTGCATTTCCGGCAGCAATGCGTCCGGATCAGCGGCCAGGACACGGAGCTGCTTGGTGGCGAAGGTGATGGTTGCTTCCTCTACGCCGGGCAGGGCGTTGATTTTCTCTTCCATCTTGGAAGCGCAGTGGGCGCAGCCAAGATTCTCGATGATGTAGACCTGGCGGCGTGTGTTGGCGCTGTGCTCATGATGATGCTCATGGCCGTGGTCATGACCGCAGCCGCAGGAATCACCGTGGTCATGTTCGTGGTGGTGATGCTCATGCTCTTCATGATCGTGACCGCAGCCGCAGGAATCACCATGTTCGTGGTGATGATGCTCATGTTCTTCATGACCGTGATCGTGGCCGCAGCCGCAGGAATCGCCATGGTCATGATCGTGATGATGATGTTCATGATCTTCGTGTTCATGGTCGTGCCCGCAGCCACAGGAGCCGCCATGGTCATGGTGATGATGCTCATGCTCATGTTCTTCGTGTCCATGGTCGTGCCCGCAGCCACAGCTGCACTCATCGTCATCATGTTCGTGATGATGGTGGTGCGTATGCTCCTCGTGGTCATGATCGTGCTCACAGCAGCAATCGTCGTCATAATGTTCGTGATGATGGTGGTGCGTATGCTCTTCATGCTCATGATGATGTTCGTGCTCATGGTCATGATCGTGCTCACAACCGCAGCCGCAGTGCTCGTGCTCCTCATGCTCGGATACGGGATTCAATTTGTCCTTTTCCATATCTGCCATTTTATAGATCTCCTTTGAAGAATTATATTTATATATGATTAACTGTTCATATGATGATTTAACCACATTTATATAGGAATGTCAAGAGGCAATTCAGATAAATATAAGAAATCTTGCAATCACCACCGCGGTAAAGTATAATAAGACATAATTTAGGAAACCGAGGCGTAAATTATGACTTATGAGGAAGCGAGAGCTTTTATTGATGATACGGCGAAATACGGATATGTGCTGGGACTGGATACGGAGCGGGAGCTGCTTCGGCGGCTTGGAAATCCCCAGGATGATCTGAAGTTTGTGCATATCGCGGGAACGAACGGAAAGGGATCTACACTGGCGTATATTTCTACGATTCTGAAAGAGGCCGGATATAAGGTGGGGCGGTACATTTCCCCGACGATTTTTGATTATCGGGAACGGATTCAGGTGAACGAGGAATATATTTCGGAGGAAGCGGTAGCCAGACTGGCCGATAGTGTAGAGGCAGCAGGACAGGCGATGCTGGCGGAAGGTCTGCATCATCCCACGGCCTTCGAAGTGGAGACGGCCATGGCCTTTCTTTATTTTAAGGAAAAGCAGTGCGACCTGGTGGTGCTGGAGTGCGGCATGGGCGGTATGACCGACGCGACCAATGTAGTGAAGACCACGGTGATATCCGTATTTGCGGAGATCGGCATGGATCACATGGGCTTTCTTGGTAATACGGTAGAGGAGATCGCCGCAGTCAAGGCCGGAATCATTAAGCCGGGCACGATAGCGGTCAGCGCTGCGCAGCGACCGGAGGTCAGTGCGGTGTTGCAAAAGACCTGTGCGGAAAAGGACACGGAATATCGTGAGGTTCGAAAATCCGATATCAAAGATGTAAGATACGTATTTGAAAATCAGACCTTTACTTATAAGGAAGAGACGAAGCTGAAGCCCGGACTCACCGGAAGCTGGCAGATTGATAATGCGGCGTTGGCGGTGGAGGCAGTTCAGGCTCTTCGCGACTGCGGATGGAACATTTCCGATGAGGCTCTTCGAAAGGGGCTGACGGAGACTGTATGGCAGGGGCGCTTTACGACAGTGAGCCGCTATCCGCTCTTTATCGTGGACGGAGCGCATAACCGTGACGCAGCCGATCGGCTGCGAGAGACGCTGGAGCTTTATTTCCCGGAAAAACGGAAGGTCTTTATCGCCGGAGTGCTGGCAGATAAGGAATATGATTATGTGATGAGTCAGCTGACGCCGCTTGCTGACCGGGTTATCACGGTCATGACTCCGAACAATCCCCGGGCGCTGGCTGCGGATAAGCTGGCTGAGGATGTGAAGAAATATAATCCGGAGGTGGAGTCGGCTGGCAGCTTAAGGGACGCGGTACACCGGGCACGGGCCTATGCGGGCGAGGATGATATGATTCTGGCCTTTGGTTCCCTGTCTTATCTGGGCGATTTGATACGGGAGATCCAGGAGCAGCAATAAAGGAGTAAAAGAGGACGGACGATGAGAGATTTAAAAGAGCTGAGAGTGGAAATAGACCGGATTGACCGGGAGATGGTGGCGCTTTTTGAGGAGCGCATGGGTATCTCCAAAGAGGTGGCGGAGTATAAGATTGCCACCGGAAAGAAGATCCTGGATAAGGAGCGGGAAAATCAGAAGATTGAGGCGGTTAAAGCGCTGACCCACAATGATTTTAACGGTCACGGGGTGGAAGAACTGTACAAGCAGATCATGGGTATCAGCCGGAAGCTGCAGTATCAGCTGATGGAGGAGAAGGCGTTGGGACGCCTGCCCTTTATTATGGTGGATGAGCTGGAGAAGAAAAATGTCCGGGTGGTTTACCAGGGCGTGGAGGGCGCCTATGCCCAGCAAGCCATGTTCGCATTTTTCGGTGAGGATGTGAACCATTTCCATGTGGAGCGGTGGCGGGACGCCATGGACGCCATTGCGGAGGGTATGGCGGACTACGCGGTGCTGCCCATCGAGAATTCCACGGCGGGTATTGTCAATGACAGCTACGACTTGCTGGAAGAATATGATAATTATATTGTGGGCGAGCAGATTATTTCGGTGCAGCATGCGCTTCTCGGGATGCCGGACGCGGAAATTTCTGATATCAAGACGGTATTTTCCCACCCGCAGGGGCTGATGCAGTGCGCGAAGTATCTGGATGAGCATCGGGACTGGAAGCAGATCAGTGTGCTGAATACGGCGGTGGCGGCCAAGAAGGTGGCTGATGAGAAGAATAAGGCGCAGGCGGCCATTGCCAGTACACTGGCGGCGAAGCAGCAGGGCCTGAAGGTGCTGGAGCAGGGCATCAACCGCAGTGAGCATAATTCAACCCGGTTTGTGATTGTGACGAATCAGCCGATTTTCCGCAAGGATGCGGAGAAGGTCAGCATTTGTTTTGAAGTGACCCATGAGAGCGGCTGTCTGTACAATGTACTGTCGCATTTCATTTTTAATAATCTGAATTTGTGCCGGATTGAGTCCAGACCGATTCCGGATCGAAACTGGGAGTATCATTTCTTTGTAGATTTTGAGGGCAATCTCAATGACAGTGCGGTGAAGAATGCGCTGCGGGGAATCCGCGAGGAAGCTTTGAATATGAAAATTCTTGGTAATTATTAATTTTAAACATAGATTCTTGAGAAGTGAGGAGGAATTATAATGAACCCGTATGTAATTATGACTGACACGACCGCTGACTTACCGGAGAGCTACATCAGGGAGCATGGGCTTTCTATCCTTTCTTTAAATTATATTCTGGATGGACAGACCTACGATCGAGAGCATCCGCTGGATGTGAAGGAGTTTTACGCGAAGATGCGTGCCGGCTCCATGCCGACCACATCTCAGGTAAACCCGGAACAGGCGAAGACTGCCATGTGCGCATGTCTGGAAACGGGGCAGGATGTGCTTTATATCGCCTTTTCTTCGGGCTTAAGCGGCACATATAACAGTGGACGGATTGCGGCGGATGAGATCGCGGAGGCAGGCCTGTTCCCGGAGCGGAAGGTCGTGGTGGTGGATTCCCTGAGCGCGTCGCTGGGTGAGGGACTGCTGGTACACAAGGCTGTGATGTTGAAGGAAGCGGGAAAATCTCTTGAAGAGGTGGCGGACTGGGTGGAGCGGAACAAACTTCATATCTGCCATAATTTTACAGTGGATGATCTGTTTCATCTGCACAGAGGAGGCCGGGTGTCGAAAGCTACGGCGATTCTGGGAACCATGATGAATGTGAAGCCGGTGCTGCACGTGGACGATGAAGGACATCTGATTGCGGTTGGCAAGGTGCGCGGAAGAAAGAAATCAATTTCGGCTCTGGTGGATCGCATGGCAGAGCAGATGAATGGCTTTGCGGCGGAAAATGATGTGGTATTTATCAGCCATGGGGACTGCATCGAGGATGTGGAGTATCTGGAGAGGTTGATCCGGGAGAAGTTTGGGATTACGGAGTTTCTGGTGAATGAAGTCGGGCCGACCATCGGGGCGCATTCAGGACCGGGGACATTGGCGGTCTTCTTTGTGGGGGAGCCGCGGTAACAATATAACGGACGGAAATCCGGGAGAAGCCCCGGGGAATTTTTCTTGCGAGGTGTTCGGACGTTTCACGGACATCGTGGTGCAAGAGAAATCTGCCGGGGCTTCTCCCGGATTTCCTATGTTTGCGCATGTTTCCAGCGCATCTAGGGATACCCGTAGGGTGTTTCCTATGTTTGTGCATGTTTCCAGCGCATCTAGGTATACCCGTAGGGTATTTCCTGTATTTGCAAGTAAGGTTGTGTGCGCTTGCGCCTTCGGCGCATTGCGGGATTTACACTTCCTTAGCTTTATCTGCGGACGCAGTCGCGAGTGATTTCGGCGAGAGACGCGACGCCGCACATGGCCATGGTGTCTTTGAGTTCGGAGCCGATCTTGTTGATGTAAGACTCGACGCCTTCGCGGGCACCGCCGTAGACGGCTGTGACGAAGGGGCGGGCGATGATGACGGCGTCGGCGCCCAGGGCAAGGGCTTTGAAGACGTCGGTGCCGGAGCGGATGCCGCCGTCTACAAGGATTTTCATGGAGTCGCCCACTGCGTCTGCGATTTCTTCCAGGACTTCCGCGGTAGCGGGGCACTGATCCAGGACGCGGCCGCCGTGGTTGGAGACCACGATGGCTTCTGCGCCTGCTTCTTTGGCTTTCAGGGCGCCTTTGACGGTCATGACTCCTTTGACAATGAAGGGCACGCCGGCGGCTTCCCGGATGGCGCGAAGCTCTTCCACGGATTTGCTTCCGGCGGGTGGGTTCAGGTTCTGAAGGAACGGCAAACCTGCGGCATCGATGTCCATGGCTACGGCGAAGGGATGGGCGTCGTGTACCAGAGCCATTTTTTCACGGATGGTTTCGATATTCCAGGGTTTGACGGTGGGGATACCAAAGCCGCCTGCGTTTTTGATGGCTTTGGTGGCTGCTACCATGACGTTACTGTCGGTGCCGTCGCCGGTGAAGGCTGCAATGCCGAATTCGGCGCAGGCGGATACCAGAATGTCGTTGTAGCTTACGTCATTCAGGGAGTCGCCGTAGTGGAGATTCACTGCACCTACAGGGCCGGCGAAGAACGGATATTTGAAGGTTTTGCCGAACAGGTTCAGGCTGGTGTCGATGGGACGCTTTTCTGCCAGGGTGTCCATCTGGACGCGGATTTCCTTCCATTTGTTATAGTTGCGGATGGCGGTGTCGCCGATGCCTTTGGAGCCGGGGCCGGGCATTTTGTTGCCGCAGGCGCGGCCGTTGCATTCGGGACAGGCCTTGCAGATTTTGCCGACACGGCCTCTTGCGTTTTCGATGCATTCATTGTAGTTCATGGCAGGTACCTCTTTTTTATGTAGTAATGAAAAATCTTTGTTGATTATAGTATAAATTCCCCTTATTTACAAGAGAGGGTTGACAGATATCTTCAGCAAATGTAGAATAAAATATATATTCGGCAAATGCCGAAATAAAGAGTTTTACGAAGGAGAAATGCGAAAGGAGGTTTCGCGTATGAAGCGACTGCCGGATTCCGAGCTGGAACTGATGCAGATTATCTGGGACGCCGGGCATCCGGTGACCCGGTTGGAGATCGAGTATCAACTGCCGGTGGACCGGAAGCTTTCGGCGACCACGATTCTGTCCTTCCTGTCCCGTCTGCAGGATAAGGGTTTTGTGGACGTGTACCGGGAAGGAAAGAGCAATGTCTATGAGGCGGCGGTGCCCAAAAAGGCTTATCTACAGGAGGAAAGCCGCAGTATCTGGAAGCGGCTGTATCAGAATTCTGTGGGGAATTTTATGACGGCGCTGGGCAGCGGGGATGAGCTTTCTGATGAGGATTTGGACGAATTGCAGGATTTCCTGGATCGGGAGAGAAGGGAGCGTGGCAAATGAGGCAGGCGAAATATCGGAAGATTTTATGGGTGATTTTGCTGGCAGAGCTTGCACTGCTTCATTTGGGCGGGGTGCTGCGGCTGTATGTGCTGCGCTGGGAATACCCGCAGGTGCGCCGTCTGATATTGTTGTTTCCGATCTGGGCAGTGGGGACACTTTTGCTGGGGCTGTGGCAGTTGGGGTCTTATCAGCGGTTCCGTCGAAAAGCGATTGCGGCGATTGCGACGGTGGAGGAGGGCTGGATTCACAGCGCCTGCGAGCAGGCAGCCTCGGAGGTGGGGCTTTTGCGGGTTCCGCCCCTTTACCAGAGTGCCGCAGTGACGACGCCGATGCTTTTGGGATTTCTCACTCCGGTGATGCTGATTCCGGATACACGCTACAGCTTCGGGGAACTGAGAATGGTTTTTCTGCACGAGTGTACCCATGCGAAAAAGCGGGATCTCTGGTACAAGCTGATTTTCACAGTGGGAAGCTGTATCTTCTGGTTCCAGCCGGCGGTCTGGCTTCTGAAAAATGCAGCCCTTCAGGACGTGGAGGTAGCCTGTGACCAGAGCGTGGCGGTCGGAAGGTCTGAAGCGGAGCGGGACGCTTACGCGAAGTTCCTGCTGGATTCCCTGCGGCGGGGACGGGAGAAAAATAAGGCCTATTCGGCTTATTTCTATAACAGCAAGGCGGTCATGCGGGCCAGGCTTCGGGTGGTGACCCGGGAGCAGGAGCCGGGCTTCCTGGCAGGAGCGGCGGCCTTTTTGCTCCTGACGGCGGAGCTTGTGGTCTGCATCGGACTTCTGGGCGTGTCGGTACGCCGGGATGTGCGGGAAGAGGCATATCAGCAGGAGGCTGCGGTCAATCAGTACCTGGGTTATGACGCGCCGGACAGCTTCACAGATACGGCGGTGGCGGCCATGACAGGGCTTACGCCGGTGGATGGAGAAAATTATTATAACTGGCGGATGAACGCCATGGAGCAGTATCCGGAGACGGAGTGGGCGGATATGACGGAGACGGTGGACGGCCCCTGGCAGCTACGGGTGAAGACCCGGGCTTCCTATCTGGACGCAGTGTCGGATTTTGTGTACCGATACATCATGTATTATGAGGATCCGGAGCGTGGCAGCGCTTATAACCCGGAGGAGTCTAGTGGATATAATACGCTGGAGACCATTGACCGGACGCTGCTGGCGGGCGATGCGGACGAGTATGTGTGCCGCCTGCTGTTCCGGGATATTGTGTGGGCCGATGAGAGCACGGCAGACAGCCTTCCGGTGGAGGGCGAGCGCTATGGTGAAAATGGTACGGAATACCGCTACTATAACTGGGCGGTCCATGTGAAGCGCGTGGGGGAATATACCTATGAGCTGGTCGGCGTGGCGGAGACGGAGGCCGTGACAGCGGCTTTTGCGGAAGCTTATCCGGAGGATGCAGAGACTGTCTTTATATCCCTTGCGACGCTGGATTTGCGGCAGCAGGATCGCTGCCGGGCGGCCACGCAGGATGGCGTGACCCGGGTGACCTGGGACGATGGGGCAAACTGGACAGAGGTTCCGGTTTCCATGGAAAAGCTGACAGCCCGGGGAGACCAGATGGATGGGCAGCTCAGCGGCGCGCAGGAAAAGAGCTATGTGGTGTCTGATGAGGTAACGGCCTTTGCCTACGGCGGGTCCATGGAGGTTCCCGTGGCAGTGACTTTTACACATGATAAAGGAAATAACTGGAAAACAATTACCGTGACCAATGAGGCAGTCAGCGTGCGGCGGCTGTTCTTGAGCTTTCCGGATGCGGAGCACGGCTTTCTGATTTTCACCGGGGATCGGACCATGCACCAGGAGGGGAGCTCTGTCTACCGGACGGAGGACGGCGGCGAGAACTGGTTCGAGGTGAAGCCGGAGCAGGGGTACAGCGCAGATGGCGGTCATTCATTGCTGACAGGAGTGGCCTTTGTGACGGATCAGGCAGGCTTTGTGACCGGCGGCGACGGCTGTTATCAGACTACAGACGGAGGCCTGAACTGGAAGCAGTTGACGGTCCGGGTTCCAGCTGTGGAGTACGCGGAAAGCTACACGGTCTATTATCCGCCTGAGCGGCAGGGAGACAAGCTGGTGCTGTATCTGGGCATGGAGGAATACTCGGAGCTGGGCGGCACAAAGCTGCGCTATGAGTCGGAGGATTTGGGACAAAGCTGGAGTTATACGGGTGTGGTATATCGGAAGTAAAGTGCACAGAAAGGGCGCTGCGAAGCAAGGGGACGGCGGAGGTGACAGATAGATGGAAATGGTAGATAAGGCCACGGAGAAGCGCTGGAAGCGGAAAATGGGAAGGCTTTTGTGGACCAGACGGCTTTACAGCCCCTGGTTCCTTCTGGTCTATTACGGGTTCTGGCGGACCATGTTTCGCTTCTGCTGGCTGGGCGGTGTGCGGCGCAGGACCCCGGTTCTGACAGGCTGTATATTCCTGTTTTTCCTGTATTTTTTCTGGTATCTGTGGGAGAGGCATTTATACCGGAAAAACAGCTATCCGGGCGTCGTAAAGAAGCTGGAGATCGAAGAAAACCGTCTGGTTTTCGTGGATGGCAACCAGGTAAAGCTAGGGGAAATGCGCTGGTACCGTACGAAAGGAGAACAGGCGTGGCTGTGCTTAAAGGGGCACCGCTTCCTCTGGGTGGACATGGCGGAATGGCCGGAAAAGAAGAAAGGGTTGTTCCGGATGAAGCTGACTCAGCGGGGACTGCTGGCAGGGCATTTCTGGAAGCTGCCGGTGGCCGTATGTTTGGCAGCGGTAACGCTTCTGGGCTGCGCAGGGGTGGTTTGGACGGCGACGCCCTATAACGGAAAGCTATCCTGGAAGATAGACGAGTGGCGGTATCCGGAGAAGTGGCAGGAGCCAGAGAAAAATAAAACAGAGGATATCTTTTTATAAGAATTTATAATACAATAGATTTACAGAAGAAAAAGGGGGATTTCTATGAAACGGAGAACGGCATTTTCAGCTTTGACGCTTGGCCTCGGCCTGAGCTTGGGACTTCTGGCAGGCTGCGGGAAAAAGACGGTGCAGCCCGAAGAACTGTTGACGGAATATATCGATCTTCTGAATCAGGGAGATTACGTGGATATGTATGATTTCCTGACGGAGGAAGCGCAGGAAACTACGGATAAAGAGACTTATGTAAACCGTTATAAAAATATCTATGGTGGAATCGAAGCCTCGGACATCCGAATCGATATTGCGGACGAGGGTGATAAGAAAGATGAAAAGGCGGAGACTCAGCGGGTCAAGTATACTCTGACTATGGATACAATTGCCGGGGAGCTGTCCTTTGATACTGTAGCCATTTTTACCCAAAATGAGGATGGGGATTACAAAATGAGCTGGGATAGCCAGGACATTTTCCCGAATCTCTATAATGAGGATACGGTCAAGGTGGTGACGACCCAGGCCAAACGTGGCAATATCTATGACCGCAATCAGGTGGAACTGGCCCGGGAGGGTATCGCTTCTTCCGTAGGTCTGGTGCCGGGCAAGCTTCCGGAGGACCGGGACGGCGCCATCGCGCAGCTGTCGGAGCTTCTGGAAATCAGTACGGAGAAGATAGAGAAGGCCTTAAGCGCAGGCTGGGTGCGGGACGATACCTTTGTGCCGCTTCGGACCGTAGCCAAGGACGCCATGGAGCTGAAAGAAAAGCTGCTGGAAATTCCGGGTGTGATGATTTCGGACACGAAGGTGCGGTTTTATCCCTTTGGCGAAAAGGCAGCCCAGCTCACCGGCTATGTACAGAATATTACGGCGGAAGAACTGGAAAAAAGAACAGGGCAGGGGTATAATAGAAACAGTATCATCGGCAAGGCAGGCGCAGAGCGCATCTATGAGGAGCAGCTTCGTCCGAAGGATGGCTATACTATAGAGATCCGGAATCAGCTGGGCGAAGTGAAAGATGTGGTGTTGGAGAAGCCGGCGGAGGATGGACAGGATGTGAAGCTGACCATCGACATCACCCTGCAGCAGTATCTTTATCAGGAGATGGAGGGCGACGAGGGCTGCGCGGTTGCCATGGATCCCATTACCGGAGCAGTGCGGGCGTTGGTCAGCACACCGGCTTACGATCCCAATGATTTCGTTATGGGTTATACTGCCAGCGCGTGGGAGGCGCTGAATTCTGACGAGTCCCAGCCACTGTATAACCGTTATCTGGCGGCCTGGACGCCCGGATCCAGCTTCAAACCCGTGGTGGCGGCTCTGGGTCTGACAGCGGGAACGCTTAACCCGGACGAGGATGTGAAGAATGACGGCTTAAAATGGCAGAAGGACTCGAGCTGGGGCGATTATTATGTGACTACCCTGGTGGATTATCCGGTGAAGAATCTGGAAAATGCCCTGGTGCATTCCGACAATATCTATTTCGCAAAGGCAGCCTGCGCATTGGGTGAGAAAGACTTTATGAAGGGTCTGGATTCCCTGGGCTTTGGGGAGGAGCTGCCCTTTGATTTCGCGGCGACGGCGTCCGGCTATGGAAGCGATGGCAGGATCGCGTCCGAGACAGAACTGGCGGACAGCGGCTACGGACAGGGCAAGATACTGGTGAACCCGATTCACTTAAGCAGCATTTATTCCGCTCTGGTAAATGGAGGTAATATGGTGAAGCCTTATCTGCTGGACGGCGAGAGCGCCACATACTGGAAAGAGGGCGTGTTCACCAAAGAGGCAGCAGATACGGTGCTGGCGGATCTCTATCAGGTGGTGGAGGATAGCGCCGGCACGGCCCATGCGGCACAGCGGGATGCCTTCCGCATGGCAGGAAAGACCGGCACGGCGGAATTGAAGATTTCGAAGGATGACACGGAGGGTCAGGAGCTTGGCTGGTTCGTGGGTATGTGCGTGGAAAACACGGAGAAGCCGCTGCTGATTACGATGATGATCGAAGACGTCAAAGGCCGGGGCGGAAGCCATTATGTGATTCCAAAAGTCATGAAGGGCTTTGATGAATATATGAAATAAATGACAGGTATTACTGACAGGAAAGCAGGAAGCATATGAAAAATAACGGACCACTGAAAAAATATCTCTATAAAAGTCTGGCGGGTGCAGGTTCTATTATTATCTGCATCCTGGTATTTTTCGCCATGTACCGATTCGACCAGATCGTGGCGGCGTATAATCTAATGAAGGGAATTTTGATGCCCTTTATCTATGGTGCGGTGATTGCCTACCTGCTGACTCCCGTCTGCAATTTTATCGAACGGCATTTGTTTTGTTTTTTAGAAAGCAGAATGAAGAAGCCGGAAAAGGCGCACGGCATCGCCGGGGCGGCAGGCATCGGCCTCAGCATGGTGTTCAGTCTGCTGGTGATCTATCTCCTGATTGCCATGGTTATGCCGCAGGTATTTTTAAGCATCGGCAGCATCGTGACGGCGTTCCCGTCCATGGTTAATAAATGGTCGGCCTGGATTCAGAATTATCTGCAGGACAATGAAATAGTTTGGAATTATGTAAATCAGTTTATTGATACGGTTTCTGTCAATGTGGAGAGCTGGCTGGAAACCAAGCTTCTGCCTAATATGCAGACCATCGTAAGCGGTGTTTCCGCAGGGCTTTTGGGGGCTATCGTCGTGATGAAAAATATTCTGATCGGCCTGATTGCCGCCATCTACATGATGGGCAACCGCCGAAAATTCGCAGCTCAGGCTAAGAAGCTGATTTACAGTGCATTCAGTGTACGGCATGCCAACGCGATTCTGGACGAGTGTCGGCTGATTGACCGGATGTTCGGCGGATTCATCAGCGGCAAGCTTATCGATTCCCTGATTATCGGCTGCCTGTGTTTCTTCTTTATGAGCATTCTGAACCTGCCCTATTCCATGCTGATCAGCGTGGTGGTGGGCGTGACTAATATCATTCCGTTCTTTGGACCCTATATCGGGGCGATTCCCAGCGCTATCCTGGTGTTGACGGTGAATCCGATGCAGTGTCTGTATTTCCTGATCCTGATTTTACTTTTGCAGCAGTTTGACGGCAATTTTTTGGGACCGAAGATCCTGGGCAACTCCACGGGTCTGTCCAGCTTCTGGGTGTTGTTTTCCATTCTGGTGTTTGGCGGTCTCTTGGGATTTGTGGGCATGATCATCGGTGTTCCGGCTTTCGCGGTCATCTACGACCTGGTGAAAAAATGCGCCAACTATCTGCTGCGGCAGAAAAAGCTGACGACGGACACGGATACTTATCAGGAACTGGTATCCATAGAACAGGACGGAGGACAGCTTCGTTATGTACAGAATGCGGATAGGCCGGAGCGGAAAAAAGAGGAACAGGAGGAAACCCCATGATTTTAGCGGTAGATATCGGCAACACCTACATTGTGGTAGGCTGCATCCGGGACGATGAGATTGTATTCGTGGAGCGGCTTCACACAGATACGAAGAAATCAGAGCTGGAGTATGCCATCAGCATTAAGACGGTTCTGGAGATATATGGAATTGATAAAAAGGAACTGGCCGGAGCAATTCTCTCGTCGGCGGTACCGCCTCTGACCGGTGTGATGCGCCGGGCTGCGGGCAAGGTGACAGGCCGGGAGCCGCTGGTGGTGGGACCGGGCGTCAAGACCGGCCTGGACATCCGTATCGATAATCCGGCCCAGCTGGGCTCCGACCTGGTGGTAGGCGCGGTGGCAGCCATTGAGGAATATCCCTGTCCGCTGGTAGTGGTGGATCTGGGAACAGCTACCACTTTTACTGTAGTCAATGAGAAGAAGCAGGTTATGGGCGGCATGATTATGCCGGGCGTGGGCGTGGCCCTGGACGCCATGATCAGTCGTACATCCCAGCTTCCGAAGATCAGCCTGGATCCGCCGAAAAAGTTCATCGGCAGCAACACTGTGGATTGCATGAAGAGCGGCGTCCTCTATGGAAACGCGGCCTGCGTGGACGGTATGATTGGACTCATCGAGGAGGAACTGGGCCAGCAGGTGTCTGTGGTAGCCACAGGCGGTATGGCCAGGTACATTGCGCCCTATTGCAGGCGAAAGCTTAAGCTGGACGACGCACTGCTTTTAAAGGGCTTAAAACTTATCTACCGGAGAAATCAGTAAGCCCGCCCTTGTGAGGAGAATGACCATGACAGAGAACAGAAAAGAAAATGCCAGGGAAGAGGATCGGAGATATACGCAGGTCTTTGAGACGAGATGTCCTGTGGACTCATCCAAAGTAAAACATACGGTTACCTTCATCGCGGCCAGCTGCAGCCGGGTGGACGATCTCATAGAGGATTTTCATTGCAGCAGAAACAGCGCCTGCATTAAATGTCAGCAGAATTACCTGTAAAAGCAGGCTGGGCTCACAGTCGTACGCGATGGAAGGTTTGACATTGCTTCTGTACAGTAATGCAAAAAGAAATTGAAATTGTGAAAAAATAATAAAGATAATTCTGAAATATGCACAAAAAACCTTGATAAAATAGATGAAATATGACGAAAATGCTAATCGAACTTGACTGGGAAGAAAAAATCGTGTATAGTGAGTCTATCAACAGAAAACGGAAGAACATACATTGTTCGTACTGACGGACTGTTTTGAAAACAAGGTTGTTTAGCAAAATGGAGCCAGTATTCTATCGAGAAAGGTAGGATACTGGCTTTTTGTATGTTGAAAACCGGAAAAAGGACGGGAGAAGGAGAATGTTCGAGATTATTCTAATTTCACATGGGCCCCTGTCGAAGGCCATGCTGGAAACGGCGCAAATGATCGTAGGTGAACAGGAACACGTAACCTGTTTTGGACTGTATCTGGGTGACAGCGTAGATTTATTCCGGGAAAGGGTGGAGGAAGAGATTCGGAATAAGCTGGAAGAGAGCGACGTGCTCGTATTGACGGATATGCAGTCAGGCAGCCCCTTCAATGTTACTGTGGGGGCCATGGGATATTATGAGTTCCGGCACTTTACAGGAATGAATCTGCCGATGGTATTGGAGGTACTCTCCATGCGGCCTTATGAGTCGCTGGATGAAGTCTGTCAGGAGCTACTGAGAAGCAGCAAAGAAACCATGGTGGATGTAAATCAATTGTTATATGAATTGGATACAGCGTTTTAAAAAGAGGAAGGAGGTGGATGCGAATGAAAAACATAGTGTTAATTCGTATCGATGATCGTCTGATTCATGGACAGGTGGTAACCCAGTGGATAAAGGACACAAACGGAAACCGGATTCTGATTGTGGACGATAAGCTGGTCAATGATCGGATGATGATGCGGATTTTGAAAGCAGCGGCGCCGCCGGGAGTAAAAGTAGAGGTCATGACCGTGGCGGACGCAGAGACGGAACTGAAACAGGACGCAGTACCGGGAGAAAATATTGTCATTCTTGTAAAAGTTCCGTTGGTTCTGGAAGCGCTGATTGACGCGGGAATCCCCATGCAGAAGATCGTGCTGGGCGGCATGGGACTGACCCCGAAGCGGAAAAAGTTTAACAAAAATGTGGCGGCTACGGACGAAGAAGTGGAATGCATGAAACGCATTGTGGCAAAGGGAGTACCAATGGAGTTTCAGCTGGTTCCGGCAGAGCGCGCTATCAACGTAGAAAAATTATTTTAGAGGAGGTAATGTGTTATGGCATTATGGCAGGCAATTTTATGTGGCGTTTTCTATTATCTGAACGCAGGCCCCTGGGTATGTGGAATTGGTTTCTACACCTTTGGACGCCCCATGGTTCTGGGCTTCTTCGTAGGTCTGATTCTGGGCGATCCGATTACCGGTACAGTGGTAGGCGCAACCATTCAGATGATCTATCTGGGACTGATGTCTACAGGTGGTTCTTATCCGGCAGACTCTTCGCTGGCAGGTATTGTAGGTACGGCTACAGCGATTCTGACAGGACTTTCCGCGCAGGAAGCGGTAGCTATCGCAGTTCCCATCGGCCTGGTTGGCACGATTTTCTATCAGTTGCGAATGGTAAGCGCAGTACCCTTTACCCATCTGGCAGATAAATACGCGGCAGAAGGCAAGGCGGATAAAATCTGGATCGCGAATGTGTTGCTTCCTCAGATTATCCTGGCAGCGATTTACGTGATTCCCTGTACGATGGTCTGTTACTTCGGAATCGGCGCGGTACAGGGTCTGGTAAATGCATGCGAAGGCACCCGGATTCTTCCGATCCTGAGCGCCATCGGCGGCATCCTTCCGGCTATCGGAATCGCCATGAACATGAAGGCCATCTTCAAGGGCGACGCAAGATACTTCTTCTTCATCGGATTCCTGCTGGTCGTATATTTCAACCTGAATCTGATTGCAGTCAGCTGTCTGGCCGCTTTGATGGCTATTATCTACATGCAGCTTAAAAATGATACAAGTGAGGAGGCATAGGTATGAGTGAGAACACAACTGTAAAAAAAGCTTCGAAAAAGGCCGTATTAAAAAGTTTTCTGAACTGGTTATTCATGGCGCACAGCTGTTACAACTATGAGCGTCTCCAGGGAATCGGTTTCCTGCATGCCATGGCTCCGATTATCAATGACATCTATGACAAGGACGATGTGGAAGGAAGAACGGAAGCTCTGCAGCGCCACACCGCATTTTTCAATACCGAGCCCCGTCTGGGAAGTATGATTGTAGGTCTGTGCGCGGCCATGGAGGAGCGTATCGCTTCCGGCGAGAAGGAACTGGCAGGCGAGGACGCCATGGCTTCTATCAAATATGGTCTGATGGGTCCCATTTCCGGAATCGGCGATACTTTTATCCAGGCGATTCTGTCTCCGCTGCTTCTGTCCATGGGCCTTGGTCTTGCCATCGATGGCAACCTCTTAGGGCCGGTGCTTTACCTGGTACTCTTTATTGGAATTATTCTGGTGCTTGGCTATGAGTGCTATATGCTTGGCTATAAAAAAGGCGACGAGGCGATTCTGAACTTTATTGAGAGCGGCGTTATCCGCAAGATTATCTCCGGAGCGGGTATTATGGGATGTACCGTAATGGGTGCGCTGGTAGCAAACTTTGTAAGCTTAAGCACAACGGTTTCTTTCGAAATGACTACAGGAACCTTTGATCTGCAGACCAATTTCTTCGACGCGATTATGCCGAAGATGCTTCCGATGGTACTGACGTTACTGGTATATACCGGTATGAAGAAAAAAGATATTTCCGCGCTGAAGATGATGGGAATTCTGATCGTTGTCGGTGCAGTGCTTGGTATTATCGGATTGATTTAAAACACGATGAAATGGAGGAATGAAGGATGGGGCACAGACCAAATCCGTACTATGTTCTGGAAGAAAAAAAGCTGACCATGCATAAAAGTACCCTGCAGGTAACCATGGGCGACGGCGCGCTGGAACAGCTGAAAAATTATACAGGCGGGAAAATCGCCATCATTCTGGACACCTACCTGATGACGACCCCGATGTTTCAGCGGTTGACCACAGAAATTTTGGCAGGAAAAGATTTCAAGGTTATCTGCGACGTGAAAGCAGAGCCTTCTTACGAAGCCATCGACCCGTTTATTCCGGTGATCCGCGAGTATGGACCGCGATATATCCTGGCCATTGGCGGCGGATCCACCATGGATACAGCCAAGGCGCTGTGGGCCTTCTACGAGTGCCCGGAGCTTACCTGGGACACGATTCTGACTGATTTACCGGACTTCCCGGGCAAGGCGACCCTGATTACGGTTCCCACCACCAGCGGAACCGGAGCGGAGGCCACCGGAGCGGCAGTCTATAAGAAATACGACGGAACCAAGGCATTATTAATCAATCAGAAAATCCGTCCGAAGGAAGCGTTCCTGGATTTCTCATTACTGGATTCCCTTCCGCCCAAGGTAATCGTAAATTCTGGCGTGGATGCGCTGGCCCATGTGGTGGGCGCATTATCCACCCAGAACTGTAATCAGCTGGATCATATGCTCTGCACCCAGACAGCCATTCAGATTCTGAGGGCATTGCCCAAATCCTATAAAGGGGATAAGGACGCCAGAGCGCTGATGCATGTGTGTGCGTACCTGGCCGGAGACGAGATAGAAAACGCAGGCGGTGGACTGGAGCATAAGCTGGATATGTTTGCGAAGGCTTATCATATTCCCCACGGCGAGGTTATCGGTATTTTCCTGCCCTACACCATGCTGTATCTGATAGAGCAGAATCATTATCTGGATATCGCAGAGCAGATGGGGATGCCGGGTGAGATGGCTTACGAGAAGCAGAGAAACCTGATTGATTATATCTGGAAATTATATGATGAACTGGGTATGCCGAAAACCTTGAAGGAGACGGGTATTCCGGAGGAAGAATTCTTCGCGAATCTGCCGCAGTACATCGAGATGGTAAAAGAGATCGGACACATCTACTGGATTGCCGGATTCAAGGGGGATGACAGTCTGGAGGGACTGTACAGGATGTCTTATTACGGATTAAAGGAGGAATAGAAAATGAAGGTTGTAGCAATTGTAGAGGAGCGGAAAACAGGAATCTTCGATATTCCCAAACCGGTGCCTGGACCGAATCAGGTTCTGATTCGCATCCATGCCTGCGCGCTGTGTACTTTTGAGCAACGTGTATTTACCCAGATGACGAAGAAAACGCTTCCCTATGTGGGCGGTCATGAGCTGGCCGGCGTGATCGAAGAAGTAGGAGCTGATGTGGATCCGAAGTTATTCCCGATAGGTTCTAAGGCGGCAGCCAGAGTATTGAAAAACTGTGGTGTCTGCTATTACTGCCGTCACGGTCAGGAGAATCTGTGTAAGGGCGCGTACGCAAAATCCGCAGCGGCGGCAGGCACCCTGACACCGAACGGCTTGGGCGAATATATTGCTGTGGACGCAAATCAGACCTTCCTGCTCTCGGATGATATCGCTTACGAGCAGGCCGTATTTGTAGAACCCTTTGCCTGTGTCCTGAACAGTATTGAACGTGGAAAAATCGAGCTGGGCGACGATGTGGTTGTGATCGGCGGCGGCGTTATGGGCATCCTGCATGTGATTGCGGCAAAAATGTCCGGCGCGAGAGTCATTTTGAGTGAGCCGGATCCGGCAAGAGAAAAAGTGGCGAAGAGCTATGGCGCAGATATTGTTCTGAATCCGAAGGAAGTAGACGTGGTGGCGGAAGTGAAAAAGCTGACCGGCGGAGAGGGCGCGAACGTTGTATTTAATACTACCCCGATTACGGCATTGACTTCTCAGGCCATTGAGATGACAGCTATGATGGGTCGGATGGTTCAGTACAGCTCCATGCATCCGGATAACCCCATCGAGGTAAGCCCGAACTACATCCACAATTCCGAGATTATTATCACCGGTTCCAAGAGCCCCAGCATCAAGGCCTTTGATACGTCTGCCCGCATTCTGTCCAAGAAGATTGTGGATCTGGCTCCGCTGTTGACTGAGAGCTATTCCATGGAAGAAGCGGACAAGGCCTTTGAACGTGCCTTAAGTCCGGAGACTTACCGTGTTATGATTCGTTTTTAAGACCCTCCTGCTCCTCCTGGTAAATGTATGCTTATGTTAGAAAGTGTGATACAATGATAAGAAAAAGACATAACGGACATCAGGAGGAGCAGACAATGGAAAAAGTGTATAAGTACAGCCGCGAGATCATCATCGTGACATTTCTTCTGAATACGCTTGCGGAGCTGGCTATGATTATGTCCTTATATACGCCGGTTTATAAGAAAGCGCGGGTATTGGCAGCACAGCTTCAGCTGGAACATGCAGCAGGGGCAGCACAGATTGTGGAGCAATATTACAAGACAGATTCTATCTGCATTGCGATTTGTCTGGCGCTGAATCTGGTTTTGATTCTTGTGATGTTTGTGCTCCATGAAAATGATGTCATCAGCCGGGACCGCCTGGTCAAGCAGTATGAAGCCCAGCTGACAGAAAAGAATAACGAAGTAATGCGATATGCAAAATATACATCGGTGGGACGTGTGACAACAGACATTATTCATCAGTGGAAACAGCCGCTGAACCGGCTGATGCTTTTAATTTCAAATCTGGAGGACAGCATTTTAAGCGGCGAGGAAGACGAGGTTACGGTTCTGGAATTGTCCGGAGAGGCAAAAGAGACCGTCAGGCTGCTTTCGGATACCATCACGGAATTCCGCAGCGTGCTGGCACACGACGGCTGCAACAGCTTCTTCAGTCTGGAGGAAGCCGTGCAGTACGTGCTGAATATCTTCGCCACGAGAATCCGGGAAAATAACATTCTCTGCGAAGTGCGGATAGAGGCGGATTTGGAGATATTCGGGAAAAAGAGTATTTTGATTCAGGCTATTATGAATCTGGTGGATAATGCGGTGGATGCTATCGTGGAACGGGAAGAAGAGACAACAGAAAAAAACTGGATCGGCGTCATTGAGATTGAGGGAAGAGAGACAGCTGATGGCATCATACTGTCGGTTTGGGATAACGCGGGAGGCATCAAAGAAAAGGATCAGAAAAAAATATTCGAGATGTACTGTTCCGGCAAAGGGGACAAGGGATCCGGATTGGGACTTCCAATAGCCAGAAATACCATACGAAAAGATTTTCACGGGGATCTGACGGTTCAGAACAGAGGAGAGGGCGTAGAATTCCTGATTACTCTGCCGAAATATGGAGGGTGAGTTATGGATAAGAAAAGCTATCTTTCAAATCTCAGAGTATTGTTGGTAGAGGACGATCTGGATACCTTACGTCAGATGGAAATCATGCTTCGCAGACGGTGCGGCAAGGTCTATACGGCCAATAACGGAAAGCTGGGAATTAAGGCGTACGAAAGCGTGGATCCGGATGTGATTATTACGGATTTGAAGATGCCGCTGATGGGCGGAATTGAGATGAGCCGGAAGATTCGGGAAACGGATCGGGAGACGCCGATTATTATTACGACGGCCTTTGACGATAAGGAGGTCATTTTGAAAGCAGTCGATGTGGGCATCAACAAGTACATTGTAAAGCCCATCGACACGGAGGCCCTTCTGGGCGCACTCAGTGAGGTATCAGTTCAGGTGCTGAAGATTCAGGACGGAATCCTGACGGGATCCGGACTGATTGTGGACAGAGAGGAAAAACTGAAAAAGGAGGCGGATATCAAGCAGATTTTTGCTACGCTTCTGAAAGAGGAGACAGGAAAGGGACCGCAGGTCGTAAAAGTATTTATTCAGGGAACCATTGTGAAGGTCACGCTGGATTCAGTTCTGACGAAAATGGAACTGAGCATGATAGCCAATGAGAAGAATTACCGCATGATCAGCTACACAAGAGAGGTATTCTACCTGGATCGGAAAGAGCGGATGGAAAAGGCCATGTCCGGGCAGCTGGGAATGGATGTGATGCTCCGGCATGTGACCTGCAACGCGAAAGAAAACAGGGACGACCTGCAGTTTGAACTTAAGATTTATTAGTCGGGAGGATAAGCTTATGTATATTTCTATGATAGAACTGATGAAAAAAGCGAGAGAAGGACATTACTGTGTGCCGGCGATAGCAGTGGAAAATGAGCATTCCGTGCGGGCGGCGATTCAGGCGGCTGAGGAAAAAAAATCTCCGCTGATCATGATTGCACTATATAAAGTAAACCCGGATATCCATTATTTTGGAAGAATTGTGGAAGATCTGGCTATCCGCGCGAAGGTGCCGGTGGCCATGTGCCAGGATCATGGCGGAACCTACGCGGAGGCCATGTGGGCCATACGCGCGGGCTTTACCGACGTGATGGTGGATCGTTCGACCCTTCCCTTTGAGGAAAATATCGCCCAGGTAAGCGAGATTGTAAAGGTAGCGCATGCAGTAGGCGTGGGCGTAGAAGCAGAGCTGGGTCATGTGGGTATGGCAAATCAGTACGAGACGGACGGAACCGGTGGCTTCACCGTTCCGGAGGAAGCAATTGAATTCGTAGAGCGGACAGGCGTGGACGCTCTGGCGGTCGCTATCGGAACAGCTCACGGCGTATACAGCGGCGTGCCGAAGCTCCAGTTTGATTTGCTGGCAGAGCTCCGGGAAAAGGTTCCGGTTCCGTTGGTACTGCATGGGGGCTCCGGTACCGGAGACGAGAACCTGAAGAAGGCCTGCCAGATGGGCATCTGCAAGCTGAATATCTCCAATGACCTGAAACGGGGCGCGATTGCGAACCTGAACGAGAAGTGCAAGGACGGCATGGGCGCTTACGCCATGTATCCGCTGCTGTATGAAGGCTACAAGAACGTGGCGGCCCATTATATGACGCTGTGCGGTTCAGAAGGAAAAGCATGAGAAGCCGGAAGCTGATTGCACCGGATTGGGAAAAACGATATGAAATATGCATATTTAATTATGGGACGTTACGATGAAAAAACGGACAGAGCAGAAATTCAGGATGGAAAAGCCCGGATTGTGGGGGTGAAGGATCTGGAAACAGCCTGCACAGTGGCGAACGAGCTGATAAAAGAAGGCGTAAATTGTATTGAGCTGTGCGGCGGTTTTGGCTCTGCAGGAGCGAAGGCAATCATAGAAGCCACCGGAAATGAGATCCCGATTGGATATATAACGCATCTGCCGGAGCAGGACGAATTGTACGCAAAGGTATTTTCTAAAAAGTAGTCCCGGATTTCCCGTTGCTTTTTAGCTGTAAAACAACTATAATAACCCTAAAGTCTAATACAGCGAGGTAACGGATTATGGAAAAGAAAAAAGTAGTAGTTGCTTTGGGACATAAAGCACTGGGAACCACATTGCCGGAGCAGCAGGTGGCAGTAAAGAATGCGGCGAAAGCTATCGCAGATCTGGTGGAGGAGGGCTGTCAGGTAGCCATCAGCCACAGCAACGCGCCCCAGGTGGGCATGATTCATACGGCTCTCAATGAGTTCGGAAAAGAGCACGAAAATTACACCTTCGCGCCCATGTCGGTCTGCTCGGCCATGAGCCAGGGCTATATCGGATATGACCTGCAGAACGCCATCCGGGAGGAGCTTCTGGGAAGAGGCATTCTGAAGACCGTCAGCACCATCATTACCCAGGTAGTGGTAGATCCCTACGACGAGGCATTTGCGGAGCCTATCAAGGTGATTGGCCGTTATATGACAAAAGAAGAGGCTGAGGCAGAAGAAGAGAAGGGCAACTTTGTAGTGGAGGAAGAAGGCAAGGGCTTCCGCCGTGTGGTTGCTGCTCCGAAGCCCACGGATATCGTGGAAATCGACGCGATCCGCACACTGCTGGACGCGGATCAGGTAGTCATCGCCTGCGGAGGCGGCGGAATTCCGGTGCTTCGCCAGCGCGGCCACTTAAAGGGTGCTAGCGCCGTCATTGAGAAGGATTATGCCAGCGGAAAACTGGCGGAGCTTCTGGATGCGGACATGCTGATGATTCTGACCGGAGAGAATAAGATCTGTATCAATTATGGTACAGACCGTGAGAAAGAGCTGGATAAGGTAACACCGGAAGAAGTGGAGTCCTACGCGGCAGCAGGACAGTTTCCGCGGGCGTCCGTACTTCCGAAGATGGCGGCAGGCGCTTCCTTTGTGGCAGGCCGTCCGGGCCGGGTGGCGGTGATTGCGGATCTGGCGAAGGCAAAAGAGGCCCTTCACGAGAAGACCGGAACAATTATCAGAGAGGCAAAGTAATTTATGTCTGCGAAGATACAGAAGATATGCGTCGGCTTATTTTCCGGCGGAGCGGCACTGGTGTGGCTGCGGGTCTGCTATATGGCCGCAGTTTCCTTAAATGAGACAAAGAAAATCGGTCTTCTGGCCCTGGGGCTTCTGGTGGTTTTCCTGTTTTTGACATTTCTGACAGAGAAATTGTCCGGGCGGCTTAAAAATGAAAAAAGATTCTGGCGGGGAGCGTCTCTGACGCTCCTGCTTTTGATGGCGGCAGGATTACTCTATTGCGGCTTACAGCTTCGGGTTTACCCGGGCTGGGATTTCGGCTCCGTCTACCAGGGAGCGGTGGAAATTGCGGAGGACGGCGCGTTTTCGGAAAGCAGCAACTGGTATTTTACTACCTATCCCAATAATGTGGCAGTCTGCATGTTCCTGGCCGTATTTTTTAAAATATTCGGGGGCTTATGCTCCTACATTACCCTGGGCGTGTTGCTGAATGTGGGTCTGATTGTGCTGGGCGTTGCGTTTCTGTTCCTGCTGGCTGAACAGCTCTATGGCGGTCGAATGGCATGGCTGGCTCTGGCAGCCTGCGCCTGCTTTCTGCCCTTCTATATGCATAGCGCGATTTTTTATACGGATACCTTTGCCCTGCCCTTCGTGACAGGCTGTTTTCTGTCCTATCAGCTTCGGAAGAAGGATGCCCGGTTCCTGCTTCTGACGGCAGCCGTGCTTGCGGTGGGATATAAGGTAAAGGGAAGCCTGGGCGTGATTCTGATAGCGCTTCTGATTCATATCTGGCTGGAAAAGGAGAAAGCGGCGGAACGGATGAAAAAGAGCTTATTGCTTCTAATCCCGTTTCTGGCTCTGGTAGGAGCGCTTACGGTAATTCCGCAGAAAATGCCCTTTTTTGACGCGACGGATTCCTATCAAAATGAATTCCCGGTGGAGCACTGGCTGGCGCTTGGACTGACCGGCGTGGGCGGCTACGACGCCAACGTGTACTGGATGACGGCTTCTGTGGAGGGAAAAGCGGAAAAACAGGAAACAGATCGTACATATATCAAAGAGAAACTGGAAGAATATGGAAGTGAAGGCCTGCGCCAGCATCTGGACAGCAAGATTGTATTTACCTGGGGCGACGGCGTATATTTCGCTCCCGAGAAGCTGAAGCGGGATCCTCTGCGGGAGAGCTGGCTTCATTCCCGGTTCCTGTATGACGGCGTGGATTACGCGAAAACTTACCGGTATTGCAATGCAGTACAGCTTCTTCTGCTTGGCGGAATCCTCTTGTCGCTGCTTGTGAATTTCTTCGGGAAATGCGAAACACGGGAGATACAGGCCATGCAGATAGCAGTCTTCGGCCTGTTCCTGTTCCTGCTGATCTGGGAAACCCGCTCCCGGTATCTTGTGAATTTTGTCCCGATATTCATTTTGCTGGGGATAGACGGAATTCAGGAAATCCGTTCTCTGCTTCCGATGAAAAAAAACGGGCAAATGAAAACAGAAAAACCGGATAAATAAGGAAAACAAAAATGAGTACAGGATGTGAAAATCCCGTACTCATTTTTTTGCTAAGCAAACGTATTATTTACTGCAGCCGTATCACCTGTTGGCCGGGAGCTGCGCCGAAGGCCTTCTGACAATACTGGTCAATGGCCTCATTTTCCGGATCCAGGTTGATGAAATATTCGTACTCCAGATCGATGGCGATATTGACGATATCCGCAAATTCATCCTCTGAGGAGACGTCCACATGAACGTCTACGGTGGGGGTGTAGAGCAGGTATTTGGTCAGATGGTAGACATATCCCATATCATCTTCCGGGATGCAGATCAGATAATCCTGATAATGCTCGATGTCATATTCGTCCATAAGACGCTCCATTTCCGCGCGGACAGGGTATTCGCCGGTTCGATGGAGAATGGATGTGGACATGCCGAGCTTCCGGTACACGAGAAGCAGAAGCAGCGTGCCGATTACCGCCAGGGGCAGCTTCTGCTCATCCAGCTCCCGCAGAAGGTAAAAGAGCGCGTAGGCAAAGCAGAACATGATAATCGTGCGGTAATAACGTCCATAGCCGGCCATGACCACGGCTTCGCCCTCCGGCATGGAGAACAGATACATACACAGATTACCAAGCTGGTAGAGGACGTAAACCACAGTCAGAAAGACAGCGCGTCCGAGCCAGGGGCGTACAGAAAGCTTATGCATAGCGCAGGCGGCCATAAAAACCGCAAGGACAAGAAGCAGAAGCAGAAGGCCGCGTCCGGCGATAAGCTGCTGCCGGAAAGCTTCTGTAATCCGGGAGATGGAACCGTCTGCCATTTTCTGCTGCATGTTGGCGAGATAGGCGGAAAGAGACATACTGTGGGGAGATGACTCTGCGGCGGCGAAGACATAGGCCACATGCTTTTTCCATAGCAGCAGTGTGAGAAGCGGAGCAAAAAATACGGTGTACCAGGAGCGGCGCGCGGGAGCGGAAGCAGTTTTCCCGTGACGGCATGCATGCCAGATCAGCTTACCGGCCAGCAGCGCCCAGAAGAAAATACCGGAATTCTTAATCAGAATCAGGGCGACGGCAGGCAGGACGGAAAGCCAGGCAGTCTGGTCTTCTGCTCCCAGCTCCTGCTCCAGAAGAAGAAGCGCGGCAGCTCCGGTAAGGGCCAGAAGCGCGTCCACAAGGAGTTCGGAAGGAACCGTATTGTAGCTCAGGAAAAACAGCGCGCTTCCCAGCATCAGGAGAATACCCGTAAACCTTTGCTTTCGGATACAGGAGAATAAGGGCAGGATCATGCTGAGGGACAGCATCACCTGTGCGAACATCTGACAGCCTTCCGATACGCGGGAGATCAGACAGCAGACGTAATAAATAAAAGATGAGCTTCCCAGCGGATAGGCCTGAAACAGGATGAGCGGATCCTGAAAGGTTGGGAAACGATCCGTCAGAAGCATCTGTTTTACGACCAGGGCCCAATGGGAAAAATTGTCATAGGAATTGAAAACCTGTCCTTTCAGCATCAGTAAAAAATAAAGACAGGACAGCGCGAAAAACACATAACCCGGGCAGAGAAAATCCCGGTACAGTCTGTGATCCCGAAGGGAAAGCACAGCCAGAAGAAGCCCTGCGCCGAATAAAAGCCAGACGGACAGAGAAAGCAGGTTCAGGATGCCTGCCGCAAACAGGACGCAAATCTGTCCGCAGAAGACGATGGCCGGAAGAAACTCGACCGGCAGCTTCGTTTTTTTATGCAGAACCGTCAGATAGCCAAAGGTGGAAAGGGCAAACAGCAGTACGCGCAGACCCAGCAGCAGAGTATTCATAACAAGCTCCTCCAGAAATTAAATAGTTTTGAAAATATAGCGGCGCTGTATCTGGTAATTGAGCAGGTACAGAACCGTGTCCACCACAATTTTAATCAGAGTGGGCGGAACCGGCAGGAAGGAAAAGAGGCTTACCAGACCGGCTGAGCAGAGCATAACGACCACGCAGAGGGCGTAATACTTCGGAAGCGTGGAGCCTGTGCTGCCCTTATCGGAAAAAACCAGCTTTTTATTGCAGGAATAATTGACCAGCGAGGAAATAATCCGCGCGATGACCGTGGCTTCCAGAATCCGGTATGCGCCTGCCGGGAGAAGCAGCTCCGCAGCCGTAAAGCAGACCAGATCCACCAGAGAGGAAAATAACGAGGATACGGCGTATTTCAAAAAGGTGCCAAACAGAATTCGGTATATTTTGATGGAATCTACCAGCGGATTAAAATGGGATTCGGAATTATTGTCCAGATAAACGGTGCTAATCTCCAGGGTGTGTACCGGGGTTTTGGAGAGGGCCGCGTCAGTCAGCATATTCATCTCATATTCGAAGCGCTCGCCGGAGAGCTGGCACATATGGGAAAGCAGATCCCAGGAAATTCCCCGGAGACCGGTCTGGGTATCGGTCACGGATACGCCGTACAAAAGCCGGAACAGGGAGCAGGTCAGAAGATTGCCGAAACGGCTGCGGAAGGGAACGTCATCCTGATGGAAATTGCGGCAGCCAAGCAGGAGAAAGCGATCCTCCTTCCGGTGAAGCTCCTCCATCTCCTGATCCATCCGCCGGATATCCGCTGCCAGATGCTGGCCGTCGGAGTCGGCGGTAATGACGCCCAGTCCCGCCCATTGCGGCTGCTCTAAAATATAGGCAAAGGCGTCCTTCAAAGCCCGTCCCTTGCCCTGATTGACCGTATGGGTCAGAATATGGCACTGGGGGTGCTCTGAGAGCTTTTCGAAGATTGGTTTATATTCGGAAGCGCTTCCGTCATCCACCAGAACCAGGTGTTCCGCGCCGGAAGCAATCAGCTGGTCCACATATTCCAGAAGGTGCGCCGGCGGATTCAGAGCCGGAATTACAAGAATGCTTTTCATTTGTGTTACCTCGTGTATGTAAATTAATAAATTTTAGACATGTGAATCGTGGAAATGCCGTACCATGCAGCCAGAGAGCTGTTACGGTAGTCGGAAGGATCCTCGGACAGCTCCTGCGGATCCAGCAAGGTCGGGCAGACCGAGAGATTGGGAACCCATACCTCGTCGGGCCCCTGGGTGATCAGAGAGTAGCGGTACAGGGTTTCCCGGTGATAGGTCTGCGCGTACTGCTTATGAAGGGAATCCGCTGCGGACAGTCCGGTAATGCAGTCCTTGTCGGAGAAAATCACAAGCGCAAAGAAGGCAAGGGCGAGACCGGTCAGAAAGCTTTTCTTCAAACCGGAAGAAACTGTAAAATCAGCAGCAGCCTTCGGGAAACGGGTACAGAGCCATCCGATGCAGTAGACCAGGTTCAGAAAGAACAGCAGGTAAAACAGCATACGCATAATATTTAAGGAGCGGCCAAAGATGTATGTGTGTCCCATGGAATACAGGGACGGCGTATAGGAGGCCGCCACCAGACAGAAGGAAAAGCCAAGGACGATTCCGGGAAGCGGAAAAGAAAAACGGCAGCCGGAAAGAGCCCGGAACAAAAAGGGAGCCAGAAGGACGGCAAAGAATATGACATAGAGATTTGTCCATTCTCCAATGCCCTTTACCGCATATACAAAGGAATAGTAAACAGCCTCCACAGGCCCCATAGAATCCAGCTGGGCGGCGATTCGGACAGCATTTCCGGGGGCGCTGACATTGATGAAAAAACCAATCAGCATAATCAGAAGCGGGAGTATGCTGCCCAGACCCCGTTTTTCATGGGCGGGAATGCAGAGGAGAAGCAATGCCAGCAGAATCACGGGAGAAAGCAGTCCGGTAATATAATTGGCTCCGCCGATGACAAAGGCCAGAAAACAACAGCACAGAAGGAAAAATATTCTTTTGGAACGCTTTTCTTCTTTTATATACAGGAGAAGCAGAGCGAAGAAAAACAGCATGCAGCTGTGCATGAATGTATAGTGCAGGGCTCCGTTGTACCAGTAAAGGGCAGATTTTCCTTCGTCAATCACATGGACGCAGAGAAACGAGAGCGCCAGGGAAAGCATCAGCCGCAGGCTTCGGGAAAGCGGAATATAACGGGTAAACAGAACGTGAAACAGAGAAAAAATACTTCCGATTACCATAAAAAGCATCAGAAATGTGGTCAGAAAATAAAGACGCTGACTGAAAATGACCGGCTGCAGCGACATCAGAAAGATAGAAGAATACGTTCCCTGCCAGGAAGTATAGTAGCCCTTTACATTGGAAACAGCCGCTGCGAGAACGGCAGAAAGAGAATGGGTATCAGTCCAGGCAAGGTGCGCCGCTACGCCGTACGCATAGTCATCTCCGGCGGGATGCGCGTAAAAGGCCAGTCTGCAGACCGGCAGAAGGCTGATAAGAAAAAGGGTAAGCATGATAAAACAAAGCTTTTCCGCAAGGGAAAGCTTTGCGATGGTATGACGGATTCGACGCGGCATGAAATTCTCTCCTCATTGGTTCATGATTCTATCTTATCTAAATATACCCAATCGACAAACCAATGTCAAACCATAAAATGGAAGAAATGCGTGTCAAACAGGCGTCAAATCTTAAAATCCTTGCCATGGACGGCAAATAATGCTATACTGCAAATAACTATGAAGAAAAATAAGAATAAAATCGGAGGATTTTTTAAAATGAGAACTTATCTTGTAACCGGAGGAGCCGGCTTCATCGGTTCCAACTACATTCACTACATGTTCCGCAAGTACGGCGACACGATCCGCATCATCAACGTGGACGCGCTGACCTACGCAGGCAACCTGGAGAACTTAAAGGACATCGAGGATCGGGACAACTACACCTTTATCAAGGCAGATATCCGCGATCGCGAGGCCATTGAGAAGATCTTTGCGGAAAATGACATCGACCGCGTGGTACATTTCGCGGCAGAGAGCCATGTGGACCGCAGTATCGTGAACCCGGAGATCTTTGTAGAGACCAACGTACTGGGCACCCTGGTAATGCTGAACGCGGCAAAGAAAGCCTGGGAGCTGCCGGACGGCACCTTCAAGGCAGACAAGAAATTCCTGCATGTATCCACAGACGAGGTATACGGATCTCTGGAAGAGGGCGACACTTATTTCTATGAGACCACCCCTATCGATCCGCACAGCCCCTACTCCGCAAGCAAGGCATCCTCTGATATGCTGGTAAAGGCATACTGGGATACCTACCGCTTCCCCATGAACATCACCAACTGCAGCAATAACTACGGTCCGTATCAGTTCCCGGAGAAGCTGATCCCGCTGATTATCAACAACGCTCTGCAGGGCAAGAAACTCCCGGTATACGGCGACGGCAAGAATGTACGCGACTGGCTGTATGTGGATGATCACGCCAAGGCCATCGACATGGTACAGGAAAATGGCCGCCTGGGCGAGCGCTACAACATCGGCGGACACAATGAGAAGCAGAACATCGAGATTATCAATATCATCCTGGAGACCCTGCAGGAGATGCTGCCGGACGAGGATCCGAGAAAGAAGCTGGTAAGCAAGGATCTGATCACCTACGTGACAGACCGTAAGGGTCATGACCGTCGTTACGCCATCGCTCCGGACAAGATCAAAGAGGAGATTGGCTGGTATCCGGAGACCATGTTCAAGGACGGTATCCGTCTGACCATCCAGTGGTTCTTTGAGCATGAGGACTGGATGAAGAACGTGACCAGCGGCGACTATCAGAAATACTACGAAGATATGTATAAAAATAAGTAATAAACAGGGAGAAAATTACAAATGAAGGGAATTATTCTGGCCGGAGGTTCCGGAACAAGACTTTATCCGCTGACAAAGGCGATTTCCAAGCAGATTATGCCGGTATATGACAAGCCGATGATCTATTACCCGCTGTCCACGCTGATGCTGGCAGGCATCCGCGAGGTGCTGATTATCTCCACACCCCGGGATCTGCCCATTTTCGAGGATCTTCTGGGAGACGGTTCCCAGCTGGGCATGAAGATGAGTTATGCCGTACAGGAGAGCCCCAGAGGACTGGCTGACGCGTTTATTATCGGTGAGAAATTCATCGGCGACGACCGTGTAGCCCTGGTTCTGGGAGACAATATCTTCTATGGACAGAGCTTCTCCAGAGTTCTGAAGAACGCGGCGGAGCGCGAGACCGGCGCTACCATCTTCGGTTATTATGTAAAGGATCCCCGGGAGTACGGTGTGGTAGAATTTGACGAGCAGGGCAAGGCTCTTTCCATCGAGGAGAAGCCGCAGAACCCCAAGTCCAACTACGCGGTTCCGGGCCTGTATTTCTACGACAACGACGTGGTAGAGATTGCCAAGAATGTAAAGCCGTCCGCGCGCGGTGAGATCGAGATCACCAGTATCAACAACGAGTATCTGCGCCGTGGAACTCTGCAGGTAGAGACTCTGGGACGCGGCTTCGCATGGCTGGATACCGGCAATCACGATGCCCTTTTGGACGCGGCGGATTTCGTAGCAGCCTTCCAGAAGCGCCAGGGCATGTACATCTCCTGTATTGAGGAGATCGCGTACCGCCGCGGCTTTATCGACAAGGAACAGCTGGTGAAGCTGGCACAGCCGCTTCTGAAGACAGCATACGGCCAGTATCTGATCGATGTGGCCAACGGATTATAAATTTTTCAAATAGCTTACAAGGGAGACAATGAAAAATGGGAAAGATTACAGTTGAGACCTGCCCGATCGAAGGTCTGAAGGTGATTACTCCGACCGTATTCGGCGACGAGCGCGGTTATTTCATGGAGACATACAACTACAACGATTACAGGGAAGCAGGCATTGATATGCCCTTTGTACAGGACAACCAGTCCGCGTCCAAGAAGGGCGTACTGCGCGGCCTGCATTTCCAGATTAACCATCCCCAGGATAAGATCGTGCGCGTGGTAAGCGGCGAAGTGTTCGACGTGGCCGTAGACCTGCGCGAGGGATCCGCCACCTACGGACAGTGGTACGGCGTACTGCTTTCCGCGGAAAATAAAAAGCAGTTCTTCATCCCGAAGAATTTCGCCCACGGCTTCCTGGTGCTGTCCGATTACGCGGAGTTCGCGTACAAGTGCACCGATTTCTATCATCCGAATGATGAGGGCGGTCTGCTGTGGAGCGACCCGGATATCGGCGTGGAGTGGCCGATCCCGGAGGGAATGGAACTGACAATTTCTGAGAAGGATCAGAAATGGGGCGGAATTAAGGAGTTGAAGAAATAAGATGAGTGAGAGTGTACAGCTGACAGCAGAGGTATTTATTGATACAGGTAAGGATTTCCGTCCGGAGGATTCCCTGACAGTGCCCTATACCTGTGCCCTGGGTGAGACCGTAACTCTGGACTTTGACCTGACAGGCTTTGAGCACACCTGTGGCTTCCGGTTTGACCCGCTGCTGGAGGACAGTAGCATGGTGAAGCTGGAGAACCTGGCCCTGACCTATGAGGATGACGAGACCAGACAGATTGAGATGGAGCGGATCAAGACCAACAGTGATGTGGATTTTGATCCCATCTTCGTCTATCTGCATAACGACCCGAAGTTTTTTGTGGACGAGGCTCTGTGCCTGAAGCTTAAAAGCGCGAAGGTGACCTTCCGTGTACTGGAGCTGGGCAATGACAAGAAGGAATACTGGCAGGAGATCAAGAAGCACAGTGTTTCCGAGAAGGAGAAGGCGCAGCTTCTGGGCAAACTGGATATCGCCATGAAGGAAAATCATGCCCTGGAGAAGGAAAATAAGCGGCTGAAGGTGGAGGCTGAGGATATCTATTCCTCCGGCATCTGGAAGCTGCAGCATGACGCTCAGGGTCCCATGAAGGTGATTTTCGGCAAGGGCAATATTCTGACCTTCCTGGCAGCTGTCTATCTGGCTCTCTGCAGTGAGCTGTTCATCTTTAATAACGCTTATTATTCCACACCGCGGCCCAACGACCAGGTGCTGTGCTTCAGCTTTTTACGCTTCGGCATGGTATTCTTAGGAGCCTTTGTGCTGATTGCCGTGATCAACCGCGTGATTCAGAAAGGATACCGCCGTGAGCTTGATTAGTGTCTTTGTCAAATACAGAGCCCTCATTGACCAGCTGGTCCAGAGGGATATCAAAACCAAATACCGGCGCTCTGTGCTGGGACTTCTTTGGACGGTGCTGAATCCTCTTCTGATGATGACAGTACTGTCTATTGTATTTTCCTACTTTTTCTCCCGTTACGGAGATGTGGAGAATTTCCCGGTATATTTGTTGTGCGGCCAGGTCATCTTCAACTTCTTTAATGAATCGACCAGTATCGCCATGGGCTCCATCGTCCACAGCGGCGAACTGATTAAAAAGGTGTATGTGCCGAAATATCTGTTTCCGATCACCAAGGTTATGTCCAGCGGCGTCAACCTGCTGTCTTCCATGATTGCGCTGGTAATTGTGATGGTGGCTACACGCTCCCGTGTGACGCCGACGGTGCTTCTGGCGGTATTTCCACTTTTGTATGTACTTTTGTTTTCCACAGGCGTGAGTCTGTTTTTATCTGCGGCTGCAGTAAGCTTCCGTGATTTAATGCATTTGTACAGTGTTGTGACCACAGCATGGATGTATCTGACTCCGGTCATTTACCCCATGTCCATCCTGGACGGCGCGCCCAAGTGGGCAGTCTTTATCATCAATGCCAATCCATTGACTGCGTTTATCAAGATTTTCCGCGCAGTGGTGCTGGATGGTGTGACAGCGCCCTGGATTCTCCATGTGCAGAGTATCGTATGGTGCGTGATTGCGCTGGTGATTGGTTCCCTGGTATTTAAGAAATCCCAGGATAAGTTTATTCTGAAGATATAGGAGAGCAGTATGAAGTTAGAAAATGCCATAGAAGTCAAAGACGTATCCATGTGCTTCAACCTCTCCAGAGAAAAGGTGGACAGCATCAAGGAATACGTGATCAAGATGCTGAAGCGCCAGCTCTTTTACGAGGAGTTCTGGGCGCTGAACGATGTGAGCTTCGAGATTCGAAAGGGCGATTCCGTGGGTCTCATCGGCATGAACGGCTCGGGAAAGAGTACCATGCTGAAGATCATCGCGGGAGTTTTAAAGCCCACCAAGGGTACGGTGGAGACCACCGGAACCATCGCCCCCATGATTGAGCTGGGAGCAGGCTTTGACCACGATCTGACCGCCCGGGAGAATATCTTCCTGAACGGCGCCCTCATCGGCTATTCCCAGGAGATGCTGGAGGAGCGGTTCGACGATATTATCTCGTTCGCGGGGCTGGAGCGCTTCGTGGATGTGCCTATCAAGAATTTTTCATCCGGTATGCTGGCCCGCCTTGGATTTTCCATCGCGACCATCGTAGACGCGGACATTCTGATCATCGACGAGATTCTGTCTGTCGGCGATTATCAGTTCCAGAATAAATGTAAAAAGCGTATCCGGGAAATGATGGATCGCAATACTACGGTTCTTTTTGTGTCCCACAGTATCGAGCAGGTCAAAGAAATCTGCAATAAAGCCATCTGGATTGACCGGGGACACGTGCGGATGATTGGCGAGGCGGAGGAAGTCTGCGACGCCTATGAGGATCCGAACGCGAAGGAGTAAATAACGAGGAAAGTTATGGAGCAGAATATGGATCAGGAACAAATGGATTATAAAAAACTTTACGAGGCAGAACGGGAAAAGACCGAGGTCCTGGTGAGTAAAATTGAGGAGTCCGAAAAGGAGATTGAGGAGCTGAATTTCAAGCTGGACCGCATCAAGGGCAGCTTTGCCTGGAAGCTGGCGATACCCCTCCGGAAGGGTCTTCATTTCTATGAGAAAACCAGAGATCGTCTGACACGCTATGGTTCTATTCCGGGCATTATGCGAAAGGTTCGCAGTAAGCTTCAGGAGCGAAAGAATATGAAGCGCCACGGCACTGCCAGCTTTCCGAGTCCGGAGGAAGCGAAAGCCCAGCGTGAGACCGTATTTCCAAGGATGATTAAGTTCAGTATTCTGACGCCTCTTTACAATACGCCGGAGAAGTTTCTGACAGAGCTTCTGGACTGCGTACAGGCTCAGACTTACCAGAACTGGGAGCTGTGTCTGGCGGACGGCAGCGACAGTGAGCATGTCTACGTGGGTGAGATCTGCAAGAGATACGCGGAGAAGGATCCGCGTATCAAATATCAGGTGCTGGAGCACAACGAGGGGATCTCCGGCAACACCAACGAGTGCCTGAAAATGGCCACCGGCGAGTATATCGCCCTGCTGGACCACGATGATATTCTGCATCCGGCGGTGCTTTTCGAATACGCAAAGGTCATCAATGAGAAAAATGCAGATTATATCTACTGCGATGAGATCACCTTTGAGGGCGACAGCATTGACCACATGATCGTGCTGCACTTCAAGCCGGATTTCGCCATCGACAATCTGCGCGGCAATAACTACATCTGTCATTTTTCTGCCTTTTCCAGACATCTGCTGGACGAGACAGGCGTCTTCCGGAGCCAGTATGACGGAAGCCAGGATCACGATATGATCCTGCGGCTGACCGGCAAAGCGAAGCTGGTGTACCATGTGCCGAAGGCCCTTTACTACTGGCGCTCCCATAAGGCCAGTGTGGCACAGGATATCAACGCCAAGACCTATGCGGTGGACGCGGCCAAGCGTGCGGTTCACGATCACATCATGGATGTATACGGTATGGACGTAAAGGTGGAGAGCACCCGGGCGTTCCCGACGATTTTCCGGATCCGCTATCCGCTGCTGGAGCGTCCCCTGATCTCCATCGTGATTCCGAATAAGGATCATATGGAGGATCTGTCCCGCTGCGTGGAGTCCATCGTCAATAAGTCCACCTATGAGAATTACGAGATTGTCATTGTGGAGAATAACAGCGAGACAAAAGAGATCTTTGATTACTATAAAGCCCTGGAGCACAATCCGAAGATCCGGATCGTCAAATATGAGGGCGAATTTAATTATGCCAAAATCAACAATTTCGGCGTAAGATTTACCAACGGCAAGTACGTGCTGCTCCTGAACAACGACATGAAGGTTATCACCAGAGACTGGATGGAGGAGCTTCTGATGTACGCCCAGCGGCCCGACGTGGCTGCGGTGGGCGGCAAGCTGTACTATGCGGACAACACCATTCAGCATGCGGGCATCGTTATCGGCCTTGGCGCTCACCGGGCGGCAGGCCACACCCATTATAAGGATGACAAGATGCATCTGGGCTATATGGGACGTCTGTGCTACGCCCAGGATGTGACGGCTGTGACCGGCGCGTGCCTTCTGGTCAGCCGCGCCCAGTACGACGAGGTGGGCGGCCTGGACGAGGAGTTCCGGGTAGCCTTCAACGATGTGGACTTCTGTCTGAAGCTGCGCCACGCGGGATATCTGAATGTGTTTACGCCCTTTGCGGAGCTGTATCACTATGAATCCAAGACCCGTGGTATGGAAGAGGGCGAGAAGCAGAAGCGCTTCCAGCAGGAGGTAGACATGTTCCGCCGGAAGTGGAAGGCGGATCTGGATGCGGGGGATCCCTATTTTAACCCGAATTTCTCACTGGATTATTCGGATTATACGATTAAATAACTGGTTTTATTAGGAGAACATTTTGAGCAAAAAGCAGATCACACAGAACAGCATAGCGGTGCTTGCAGCCTTCCTGGCTGTGTGCGGGATCAATTTCCTGTATCAGATCCGGGGCACGAGTACCATGCTGTCCAACAGTGTGACGGCCATGCTGATGTTCGGTGCGTTTACTTACGTGGGTGCGCAGTTCCTGAAAAAAGCGGTAAATGCCAGACTTTTGGTTTATGGCGCGGCGGGCGGTATGATGTTCGCAGCGTTTGCCGCCTGGGGGTTTTCGCTGAATTATACGGATACGATCTGGAATCCGCAGGTGTTTCCGGCCTTTGCAGCCTTAAGTCCGTTTTTTACCATCTGTGTGAGCGCAGGGCTGCGGGTATTGGCAGGCGTGTCAGAAAAGAAAGCGTCTGTTAAAGCAGGAACAGAAGGAATACAACAAAAAAACGGAGCAATGGAAGCAGAGGAAACGGACGGATTGACGGGTGTGCATATGAGCGAGGCGGACGGTCCGATAGCCTACTTTATCGCCTACAGCTTCCCGGTACGGAAGTTTTACTGGTTCTGCTTTGCCGTACTCTTTTTATCTTGGATTCCGGTGCTTCTGGCCTCCTGGCCGGGAATTTTCTCCTATGACTGCGGCTGGCAGCTGGCGGCGGTGGCCGATCACGCATGGACTGCCCATCACCCGATACTCCATACAGCCATGCTGTGGCTGACGAGACAGCTCGGAAGGGCGCTCACCGGCTCCAATCAGGCCGGAGCGTTTATCTATTCCCTGCTTCAGATGGTTATCCTGTCTGCGTTATACGCGGACGTCTGCCTCTACCTGCGGCAGAAAAAAGCGCCGAAATGGCTGTGGGTCGGCGCGCTTGTATTTCTGGGTTTTCATCCGGTCAACAGCCTGATGGCTCTGTGCGCCACCAAGGATTCGATTTTTACCGCGGTCTTCGCGGTGTTTGTGGTACAGCTTTTACGCATGGCAGAGTACCCGGAGATATTTTTTGCGTCCGGGCGCAGACAGATTCTTTTCTGTGTCAATGTATTTTTCCTGTATGCCTTCCGCAATAACGGTCTGCATACGTTTCTGTTCTGCATCCCTTTTCTTCTGTGGGCATTCCGCAGATACTGGAAGAAAATGCTGCTGCTCTGCGTGATTTGCTTAGGGCTATACGGGGGCTATACCGGCCCGGTCTACAGCGCCCTTGGCATTCAGCCGGGAGACGCCCGGGAGATGTGCAGCGTCCTGATGCAGTCCGCCGCCCGTGTATACAATCTGGATTACCAGGGACTGACGGAAGAACAGAAAGAAGGAATCCTTGCCATGATTGACGAGGAGGGCCTGAATACCTATATGTCCCGGTTTGCCGATCCGGTGAAGGCTTATTTTCACGGAAGCGAATTCGCTGAGAATCCCATGCCTTTCTTAAAGACCTGGGTCAGTGTGGGAATGACCCACAAGAAAATGTATATCGACTCATTCCTGGTGGGAACCTTCGGATACTGGTATCCGGGCAATTCCATCGAGGAGACGGACAAGGGCAAGGATTACTTTGAATATGACTGCAAGGAATTCCGGGAGGACGTGGATGTGACCATGGAATCCAAAATCCCGGTCCTTTCAGAATTTTATAGAAAAATCGGAAATGAAGCCTCTTTCCAGAAGGCTCCGGTTATCGCGGCCACCTTTAATCTGGGGTTTTACACCTGGTTATGGCTGTTTACCATACTGGTGCTTCTGTATGCGCGGCAGTGGAAGCAGCTGATTGTGATGGCGCCCTTTACCGGCTATTTCCTGACGAACCTTCTGGGTCCTGTGGTGAAAATGCGGTATCACTACCCGTTTATCGCCTGCATGCCGCTGATGCTGTATCTGCTGTGGCGTGTATACAAAGAGAAAAAGAGTCAGGCAGAAACAGATTTTTAAAGACGGAGGACACGTCATATGGATAAAGTAGCGGTACTGATTCCCTGCTACAACGAGAGCAAAACAGTAAAAAAGGTGGTAGAGGATTTCCGAAAATCCCTGCCGGAGGCGGCGATCTATGTCTACGACAACAATTCCACCGACGGGACCGGCGAGCTTGCCAAAGAGGCCGGCGCCATTGTGCGCCATGAATACCAGCAGGGCAAGGGCAACGTCATACGCCGGATGTTCCGGGAGATTGACGCGGAAGTGTATGTGATGGTGGACGGCGACGACACCTACCCGGCGGAAGCAGCTCCGGAGATGGTACGAAAAGTAGTGGAGGAGCAGTCCGATATGGTGGTGGGAGACCGGCTTTCGTCCACATATTATACCGAAAATAAAAGACCTTTCCACAATTTTGGAAATTCCTTTGTAAAGAACTGCATTAACCGCTTCTTCGATACGAACATTCAGGACATTATGACCGGCTACCGGGCCTTTAATTATCAGTTTGTGAAGACCTTCCCGGTATTGTCTCACGGTTTTGAGATTGAGACCGAGATGAGCATCCATGCGGCGGATAAGCATATGCAGGTGGATCATGTGATCATCGACTACCGGGACCGCCCGGAGGGCAGCGTATCTAAGCTGAATACCTTTTCCGACGGCTTCAAGGTACTGACCCGGATCCTGAATCTTTATAAGAATTATAAGCCCCTGGGCTTTTTCTCTCTGTTGGCGGGTATCCTGACCGTGCTGGGCGTGGTATTCCTGATTCCGATTCTGACCGAATACTGGAAGACCGGACTGGTGCCCCGCTTCCCAACCCTGATTGTCTGCGGCTTCGTGCTGATTGCGGCGCTCCAGTCGCTTTTTGCGGGACTGGTGCTGCAGAGCATGGAGCAGAAGAACAAGCAGGATTTTGAGATGCAGCTTATCGCGGCCCATGAGACCTATAAAAGCCTGCAGAAGGAAGCAAAGGAGCAGGAAGTATGAAGCAGGCAGTGAAAAGAACAGGCGCAGCCGCGGCGGCGTCTGTTCTTCTTGCGTTTATCTGTGGTTTGGCGGTGTATCAGACCATGGGTTTTGTGTACGCCATCGCCGACGACGTGATTATGCGGGATATTGCGTCCGGAGCCTTTACCGGGACGCCGGACGGTCATCTGTTTTTTGTGCAGTACGCGCTGGGACGGACGATAAGTAGCCTGTACCGGATAAACGGCAGGGCAGACTGGTACGGCTTTTTTATGGCGGGCGCTGTATTCTTAAGCCTGGCAGCGATTCTTTACCGGGGTCTGGCAGCAAAAAAGAGCTGGAAATGGAAAGGTGTGTACTGCGTGGGCGCAGTCGGCGTGACGCTTACGGCCCTGCTTTCTCATGCGGCGCAGTTTGAGTGGACCATCAGCGCAGCAGCATTGGGCGCGGCGGCTTTGTTCCTTTATGTGTCCGCGGGGCGGCGTAAAACCGGTCTGGCCGACGGCGTATGGATCTGGATGCTTCTGATACTGACCTATGGGATCCGTTCAGACGTGTTCTTTATGGTACTGCCCGGTTTTGGTCTGGCTTTTCTGTGGAAAGCGTTTCAGAAAAATGAGAATGGAAATAAATGGAAAATAAATTTCCGGGAACTGCTGCTTCCGGTTCTGGTGTTTTTCGCCGTCGGTCTGCTGTTCCTGGTGGAGAGGAAGGCTTACAGCGGTCCCGAATGGGCGGAATTTCAGCGGTTCCAGAATGCGCGCTCGGAGGTTTATGATTATTACGGAGTGCCGGCCTATGAGGCGGATCCGGAATTCTTTGATGGACTTGGGATCAGCAGCGAGGAGGTACGGGCCCTGCGTCACTATGCCCTCTATCTGGTAGACGGCATGGATGCGGAGATGATGGAGAGCTTAAGCGTCGAAGCGCGACGGCAGACAGACGGAGAGCCTGGCACAATGGCGAAAATAAAAGCGGCGGTAAAGCTGGCCGCGGAACAGTTCTTTTCTCCGGAATATCGGAACGTCAGCCTGTCGGTGGCGGTATTTTTCCTGCTGGCCGTGATATTGCTATGGAAACGGGAAAAACGGCTGTGTCCTCTGCTCCTGTTGTACCTGTGCGCTCATGGCCTGTTGTGGCTGGCTCTGGGATACGCGGGACGGCTGCCGGAGCGGGTGGCATTTTCCCTGCATCTGGTGATGCTGGGGGGTTTTGGTGGTCTGTTTACGAGTCTTTGCGAAAAAGAGGAGGATCAGTGCCAGTGGCTTCGCCCGGTGGCCGGAATTCTCTGTATTCTGTCAGTCCTTACCGTGCTTTTGCAGTGGCAAAGCTCCACAGTCAGCAACCGGGAGAAGCTGGCCCTGGACAGCAGCTTCCAGACCTTTAAGAACGCGTGTAAGGAAGAAACGGAAAAGCTCTATTTTATCGAAACCTATATGGCGGAGCCGGTGGGCGGCGCCCGGGTCGTGACCAATGGCAATTTCGCCCTGAACCGCTGTCTGACCTTTGGCGACTGGTATACGGATTCCCCGCTGGATCAGGAGCGTTTCATGGCGCTTGGCGTGAAATCAGTGGAGCAGACCCTGTTTACCGATGAAAACGCGTACCTGGTGGCGCGCGATGTGGAGGATCCGGGCTTTCTGGCTTCCTGGCTTGCCTGGAAGAAGCCTGGGGCAGAGCTTACACTCACTGAAGATCGTGAGATAGACGGAAGAATGTACTATTTTTATCAGATACAGGAGTGAAACAGATGGACATAAGGACGAAAGGAGAAATGAACAGAGGATGGCGCGTCTTCGGCGCGATGCTGGCGGCATGTTTACTGACAGGCTGCTGGTTTCTCTTTGTATACAAAACCGTTCCCTTTATCTATGACATCAACGATGATGTGGCCATGCGGAATGTGGCGGCGGGCGTCATTACCGGCTCGCCGGACGCCCATCTTCTGCATATCAAATATCTGCTGGGCCTGGTGATAAGCGGTCTCTATCAGTGCTTCCCGGGGCTGGACTGGTACGGACTGACCATGATTGGCGTAGTGCTGCTGTCCTTTGCCCTCTGCCTGTACCGCGGTCTGGTATCTGAAAAAGGGATTTTCTGGAAAATCATATATGCGGCGACGGCATTGCTCCTGATGACGGCCATGGGAACCCAGCATGTATCGGCGTTTCAATGGACGACGGCGGCGGGCATTGCGGGCGCGGCGGGCATTTTCCTGTTTTACACGGCAGGGGAAGGCCCGGACTGGCAGATCCGGATGGAAGAAGGAATCGCGGTATTTCTGGTTCTGGTATCACTCCTGATTCGTGACGACGTCTTTTTCATTACCGTTCCGGCAGCAGCCCTGTGTTTTCTGTGGAAATATGCCAGTCTGGAAAGCTGGCAGTGCGGAAAAGTCACATTTCCGTTCCGCCTGAAGCACCTGTTTGTGCCGGTGACGCTGGCAGTGGGCGTCCTGGTGATTCTGGCAGTGGAGGCCTTTGCCTACCGTTCCCCGGAATGGAGGACCTTCCGGAAGTATAATACAGACCGGGAAGCCATCATGGATTATTATGGGCTTCAGAATTACGAGACCGACCCGGCCATTTACGACGAGCTTGGGATTTCTCCGGAGGAAGCGGAGAATTTACAACGCTATTCCCTGTATCTGGCGGACAATTTGTACCCGGAGAAAATGGCGGCGCTGGCCCGGCACGAGAAGGAGGCTTATACGGCTTCCCATCCGCTGAAGGAGCGCCTGAGTACAGCCTTTACGGAAATTTATGAGCATTTTACGAAGGATACCTATCATCCGGCCAATCTGATTGCCATCGCGGTCATTGCCCTGGGGCTTGCGCTCTGCGCGGCACGCTCCCGGCGAAGCCTGGGGCTGGGCTTAAGCTTTCTGGTGCTCTGGTTCGGTTACTGGGGCTATCTGGGCTACCGGGACCGTCTGCTGGAGCGTGTGGGCTTTGTGCTGTATTTTATGGCAATCTTCTTGTTCCTGGGAATCTGGTATCGGATTCAGGTACTGGGGGAGAACGACGACGGAACGGAGCGGCAGACAGACAGCGTGGGAAATATCTGCCCCGGCAGCATCGTACTGACCTTTGGGATCTTTTGTGTCCTGACCCTGACGGCCGTGAACACCTGGCGGAGCGTGCAGTCTTACAATACAGGCCGTCGCGACTACAACCTGGAATTCCTGGATGTGAACCGCTACATGGCAGAGCATCCGGAAAATGTCTACTTTATGACGACCTTTTCCATTGAAACCTATACGGATAATTTTACCGTAAAGCGGGATTTCACCTTCAGTAACCTGCTTTCCGTGGGCGGCTGGCACACCTTCTCCCCGCTGGAAAACGCAAAGTGCGCGAAGCTTGGCATCACCGATCCGAAAAAGGATATTGTGACAAAGGATAATGTCTATGTGATTTCCCTGGAAAATATCAATCTGCGTTATATGGATCGATATTTTGAGAGCATTTACGGCGGGCAGTACCGGGGCAGAGAGCTGGCAGATACGCTGAATTACGGAGAGCAGAATTTTGAGGTGTATGATTTTACGGCGGAGGAGTGAGAAACGATGATTGGATTTAATGTAGCGCCCTTTACGGGAAAAGAATTTGATTATATCAGAGAGGCCATTTCCGCGGAGCATATCTGCGGTGACGGCATGTTTACGAAGAAATGCAGCGCCTGGATCGAGGAGAAGACCGGAACGGCAAAGGCTCTTCTGACCACTTCCTGTACCCATGCCACGGAGATGGCGGCATTGCTTCTTAATATTCAGCCGGGCGACGAGGTCATCATGCCGGCCTATACCTTTGTGTCCACAGCGGACGCGTTCGTGCTGCGGGGCGCAACGCCGGTCTTTGTGGATATCCGGCCTGATACCATGAACATGGATGAGAAGCTGATTGAGGCGGCAATCACAGAGAGGACGAAAGCCATCGTGCCGGTTCACTACGCGGGTGTGGCCTGTGAGATGGATACGATTATGGAGATAGCGAAAAAGCATCATCTGGCGGTTGTGGAGGACGCGGCCCAGGGCGTCTGCGCCTGGTATAAGGGACGGGCTCTGGGGACCATCGGTGATTACGGCTGCTACAGCTTCCATGAGACGAAGAACTTTTCCATGGGAGAGGGCGGTGCGCTGCTGATTCGGGATCCACAGCAGATTGAAAACGCGGAAATCCTGCGGGAGAAGGGAACTAACCGTTCCAAATTTTTCCGCGGACAGATTGATAAATATACCTGGGTGAACTATGGAAGCTCCTATCTGCCCAGCGATATGAACGCAGCCTATCTGTGGGCTCAGCTGGAAGCGGCAGATCGCATCAATGGGGACAGAATGAAAACCTGGGATTTATACTGGAAAATACTGGAAAGCCTGAAAGAAGCGGGAAGGATTGAGCTTCCCTTTATTCCGGAAGGCTGTGAGCACAACGCGCATATGTTCTGGATCAAGGCGGCAGATCTGGAAGAACGTACCCGGCTCATTGCCTTTTTGAAGGAGCAGGGAATTCAGACGGTATTCCACTATATTCCGCTGCACACGGCTCCTGCAGGCCAGAAATTTGGCCGTTTCCATGGGGAAGATCGATACACAACAAAGGAGAGCGAGCGGCTTCTGCGGCTTCCGTTGTACTATGGATTAAAGGAAGAACAGGTACGCTTCATAGCGGAAAAGGTAAAAGAATTCTATGGAAAATAAGAAAAAAATCGTCATAATCGGCGCCAACAGCTTCCAGAATCCGTTGATTTTGAAAGCAAAGGCCCTGGGCTATGAGACCCATGTATTCGCATGGCAGGACGGTTCCATCGGAGAGCGGACTGCCGATCACTTTTATCCCATCAGCATCGTGGAACGGGACGTTATCCTGGAAAAATGCAGGGAGATACAGCCCGACGCAGTGGCTTCCATCGGCTCCGATCTGGCCATGCTGACGGTCAACTATGTGGCCGGGAAGCTGGGGCTGCCCTGCAACAGCATGGAATGTACGGAGATCTCCACAAATAAATATGCCATGCGGAAGGCCTTTCGGGCAGCGGGCGTGCCGGTGCCGGGCTTTTACGAGGCGGACGCGGAGACAACAGCGGCGGATCTGAGCGGACTGAAGCTCCCGGTGATTGTAAAACCCACGGACCGTTCCGGCAGCAGGGGGATAACTAAGGTGGAAGAATGGGGACAACTGTCGGAAGCATTACAGGCTTCGGTGGATAACTCCTTCGAAAAGAAGGCCATTGTAGAAGAATACCTGACCGGTCCCGAATACAGCTGTGAATGCGTCAGCTGCCGGGGAAAGCATCATTTCCTGGCAGTCACAAAGAAGTACACCACAGGAGAGCCCCATTTCGTCGAAACCGGCCACCTGGAGCCGGCACCCCTGACAGACGCTCAGAGAGAGGCCATTCAGAAGGCAGTCTTTGCGGGGCTCGACGCCCTGAAGGTGGAAAATGGCGCTTCCCACACAGAATTTAAGCTGGAGGGCGAGAGTGTCCGCATCATCGAAATCGGAGCCCGGATGGGCGGCGACTGCATCGGCTCGGATCTGGTGGAGCTGTCTACAGGCTATGATTTCGTACGGATGGTCATCGACGTGGCGGCGGGACGCGAGCCCTCCTTTGAGAAGGTGCGGGAACCGAAGACCGCGTACATCCATTTTATTTTCACGAAAAAGGATTTGGATCTGCTGGAGAAGTTAAAGAGAGAGATTCCGGAAAAGATACATTTTATCAGCGAGCTTACGGAGGTGCGTGAGGGCACCGTGACGGACAGCTCCACCCGGTTTGGCTATTTTATCCTGGCTTTTGAAAGCCTTACTGAAGCAAAGGAGTATGTAACCTTATGAAAAAGATTTCACCGAAATTAATTCTGGCGCTGCAGCTGGTGGTCATGCTTTACACCCTGTCCAGCGTGGCGGCGAAGATGGCCTCGGGCCAGTCGTTCTTAAGCCTTCCGTTTCTTATCTATTACGGCGTGGAAATCCTGATTCTGGGATTCTATGCCATCGCATGGCAGCAGATCATCAAGCGCTGCGATCTGTCCGTGGCCTATGCCAACCGTTCCATGGCGATTCTGTGGTCGCTGGTCTGGACTGTGATCTTCTTTCATGAGTCCCTGACGGTCAAAAATATCATAGGAGTGCTCATTGTTTTCGCAGGAACAATGATTGTGAACAGCGATGGTGAATAAATATATGCTTCTTCTGGTGGCGTCGGTCATCGTGGCGTCCCTGTCCCAGATTTTACTGAAAAAGAGCGCGTCCAAAGCCTATACGTCGGTCATAAGGGAATACCTGAATGCCTATGTGATCATAGGCTATGGCATGATGGTGCTCTCCACGCTTCTGACCGTAGGCGGCTATGCCGGTCTGGAGTACAAGAATGGCGCGGTCATTGAATCGCTGGGCTTCGTTCTTGTGATGATTTTAAGCCGCCTGGTCTTCGGCGAGAAGATCACGAAAAAGAAGCTTCTCGGAAATGTGCTGATTCTTCTGGGGATCTTCGTATTTTACAGTTAAAACATCGGTTTATCGCAGCTGCTGTCCGCAGTCACGACCTGACGGATGGTGTACTGGGGCGCGTTGTTGATGCTGATATAGATACGGCCAATGTATTCGCCGATCATACCCAGCATAATCAGAATCAGACCGCCCAGGAAAAAAATGGAAGCAATAATGGAGCTCCAGCCCATCTCAATGGAGCTGTCTACCAGCTTGCGGATAACCACATAGATTCCGTACAGAAAACCGATGCAGGCGCAGGCCGAGCCACAGAAGGTGGCAATTCGTAAGGGCTTTACGGAAAATGCGGTAAAGCCGTTGAACCACAGGGCCAGGAGCTTGCTGAAGGTATAGCCGGATTCGCCCACCATGCGCTCATGATGGGTCACGGGGACATTGGCGATGTTCCGGGTGGCACGGAAAATCAGGCCTTCGATATAGGGATAGGCATTTTCATAGCGGAGAATCTCATCGGCGATAAAGCGGCGCATGATGAAATAGCTGGTGACCCGGAGACCCTTTGGCTTACCAATCAGGCTTTCGGTCATACGCTCGTTCATCCAGGTGCCGAAGTTGCGGAAGCCGCTGTGCATTTTGTGGGCGTAGGAGGCGTAGACCACGTCCCAGCCTTCCTTCATCTTGTCCACCAGAGTGAACAGCTCGCAGGCGGGCGTCTGGCCGTCGTCGTCCAGAGAAATGATGAGATCCCCGGTACAGTGCCGGTAACCGGCCATCAGGGCTGCGTGCTGGCCGAAGTTTTTGGCCAGATCAATGCCGGTGATATGGGAATCCGCAAGGGCAAGGGCGCGGATGCGCGGCCAGACCCGATCCGGGGAACAGTCATTGACCAGAATGATTTCGTAATCATATTCCGGGCGCTGCTTCAGGGTTTCGCGGATTTCATTTACTACAATTTCAATTGTGGTTTCCGAGCCGTAGCAGGGAATCACAAAGGATAATTTTTCCATGTAAAATACTTCCTGTTTTCTTAAAATTTGACTGAGTTCAGTATAGCGTCTGCGGGAAGTCTTGTCAATCGGAGGCGAAGACGGTATACTGGTGCAGGTAACAGGAAAAAGACAGAGGAATTACGAATGAAAGATAAATTAAAGTGGCTGGCGGCATTTGCCATACCGGCTTTCGGGTATCTGATGTTTGAAACCACAACGGGGAATCTGCTGCATATCAGTTTTCCCAGAGCGGTTATCAATCTGCTTTTCTATTATTTCCTATACATACTGGTGTATCTGGCGGTGAACCGGTTTCGGGCAGCGGCTGCAGGAACGACGGTAGTATTGTATATTCTGGCGGCGGCAGATTATTATGTGCTGCAGTTTAAAGGGGCGCCTCTTCTTCTGCCGCAGGATCTGACAGCCTGGAGGACGGCGGCTGCAGTGGTATCCAATTATCACATCACGTTCGCAAAATCAGTGGCCTGCGGCGCAGTGCTTCTTATTTTGATGCTTCTGCTGATCTGGCGGCTGCGCATGGAAAAGCTGACCTGGAAAAAGCGCGGAATCGCGGCGGGCTGTTATGTGCTCTGTCTCACAGCCTGGCTGCTGGCTTTTTACAGATACGATATTAAATACACCCTGGCCGGAATTGACGACGATGTATTCTGGTGGAGCCTGGAGGGCAGCTATCAGGATTTCGGCTATGCCACCTCCACGGCTATTCTGGCGAAATCTATGATAATTGAGAAGCCCGCTGGATATTCCGTAAGCGAGGCAGCGCGAATCGGGGAAACGGTTTCTTACGAAAGCACGCCGGTTTCAGAGACCACTCCGGAGAATCTGATTGTGATTATGAACGAGAGCCTGTCGGATATGAGTGTTATCCGGGATTTTCAGACGAATCAGGAGTATTTTCCGTTTATCAGCAGTCTTACCGATAATACCATCCGGGGCAATCTGTATGTGCAGGTGTTTGGCGGAGGAACCAGTAATACAGAGTATGAGGTCCTGACCGGCCACAGCATGGCGCTTCTGCCCTATGTAATCAGCGCGTACCAGGCTTACTGCCGTCCGGAGGAATACGGTATGGCCAGCACATTGAAGGCCCAGGGCTATACCACGGTGGCCATGCATCCCAATATCTCGGGAAACTGGAATCGGAAAAATGTATATCAGTACATGGGATTTGACGAATTCATTTCCAGCGGCGGGTTCCAGGAGGCGGAGCGGCTTCGCAATTATGTCAGCGATCTGGGAGATTATCAGCGGCTGATAGAACGTTACGAGGAAAAGGAGCCGGGAGAAAAGCTGTTTGTGTTTAATGTAACCATGCAAAATCACGGGGGCTATGAGGAAGCATTTCCGGATTTCCGGCAGGAAATACAGGCCGGAGGCGATGTGGCGGGATACGAGCAGGCGGATCGCTATCTGTCGCTGATGAAAAAGTCAGATGAAGCCTTTGCCTATCTGCTGGATTATTTTTCACGGGTGGAGGAACCGACAATGATCGTGATGTTTGGCGATCATCAGGCTGCCATTGAAAATGGGTTTTATGAAGCATTGTATGGAAAATCCATGAAAGAGCTGACAGCGGAAGAAGCGGATAAGCAGTATGTGACGCCATTTATCATCTGGACAAATTATGAGCTGGAGAGTCAGGAGATAGACAAAATCAGCGCCAATTATCTGGGGGCGAAGATTCTCGAGACGGCCAACCTGGAACTCACAGATTATGATAAGCTGCTTCTGAAGACCTGGGACTCGGTCCCTGCCCTTACGAAAAATGGTTACTATCTGGCGGATGGCAGCTATACAGCCTGGGGCAAAAATACGGAAAAGCCGGAGGAGCTGTTGGATTATCAGAAGCTGGAATACAATGCCGTGGCGGATCGGAAAAACCGAATCGACGAACTCTTTACTATCACACCTTAGGAGATGACATGAAAAAAAAGTTCATAATAACAGCGCTCCTCATCCTGGCGGCCGGCGTCGGAGGATATGGGCTTCATCAGTATCTGTATGTGGAGGCAATCACGGACGTCCAAATCTTAAATATGCCGGAGAACGGATATACGCTCACCCGCTATACACAGGAAGCGCGGACGCCCATTGCGGCAAAGGCCGGGACGCGAAATAAGCTGGCGGATACGGCGCTTCGCTATGAGTCCTCCGACCCGGTGGTGGCGGAGGTGACGGATGAGGGCGTATTGATTGGACACACGCCCGGCACAACGGCTGTGCGGGTGACTGCTGTCGGAAATCCGAAGGTGTATACGGAGGTGCCGGTAACGGTGGTACAGAAGGCTGTCCGCATGGAAGTCTCCCTGCCGGAGGAGCTTCCGGCCAATGAGTACTATTATCTGGTGCATCGGGGGGACAGCGTATCCTTTCAGCTAAAGCCCACACCGGCCAACGCGCAGGTGGAAAATGTCACCTATGAAAGCAGTCGTCCGGATGTGGCCTACGTGACGGAGCGTGGCGAAATCCGGGCGTTCAAGGGCGGAACCACGCTGGTCAGCGTCTACTGGACAGGACCCTACACGCCGGAGGGACAGAAGGAGCTGCTGGGTGAATTCTGGCTGAATGTGTGCCGCCGGGGCGATCACGACAGCCTGGCCCGCCACGAAATCCAGTGGTATGAGGAAAGCTGCCTTATTGCCCATGCCCTGGGAAATGCGGGCGAGTATAAATACACGAATACCCGGGACGCCCTGGAGGAGTCCATTTCCGAAGGCTTCAAAATCATCGAGGTGGATCTGGCCAAGACGTCTGACGGTGAGATTGTCTGCCGCCACAACTGGAAGAAGGATACCTTTGACGTGTCCTATGACGGGCACATTCCGGATCTGGCCACCTTTGAGCGGGAAAAATACTACGGAACCCTGACGACACTGACGGCCAGAGGCCTTCTGGAAATCTGGTCGGAGCATCCGGAGCTTTATTTTATCACCGATGTGAAGCAGGATGAAAACACCGATTTGCCCGAGGTCATGGAGAAATTTGTGGCCCTGGCCAGGAAAATGGGACAGGAAAAACTGCTGGATCGTCTGATTGTGCAGTTGTATAATGCGGAAGATTATGATAAAATCAATGCGATTTATTCCATGAAGCACTGGCTGTTTACCTTCTATCAGCTGCCGAAGACGACGGAAGCAGAGGAAGCGGCGGCCAAATACTCCAAGGAGATGAATTTCGGAGCCTTCACGGTGCCGGTCAAGTGGAAGAAAACCGCCTACTTCGTGAACCTGGCGGCGGACAATAAGCTGGATATGTTCGTCCATGTGGTGGACGAGCCGTCGGAGATCCGAAAATATATGAAAAAGGGCGTGTACGGCTTCTACACCGATTACTGGAGCCCGCGCGCCTTAGAAGAACTGAGAGAAAGTGGAGAATAGTACGAAATGAAAAAATTATTCGGACAGATTGTAAAATTTGGAGCCGTGGGCTTCCTGTGTTTCTTTATTGATTACTTTATTATGGTGGCTTTAACTGAGCTGGTGGGAATCCCATCCTTTATTTCCAGTGCATGCTCCTACACCATCTCTACCGTAGTCAATTACATCTTAAGCATTACCGTAGTCTTCGACGCGGATAAGAATGCCAATAAGACGGCCCAGTTCGGTATCTTTGTAGTCTTAAGCCTGATTGGCCTTGGTATCAACCAGCTCCTTATGTGGGCAGGTACCGGCTGGCTGGAGGGTCTGATGGATCAGAGCAGCCTGCTGGCGGCATATTCCCGTTACGCGTACATGGTAGTGAAGATTTTCGCGACCGCAGTGGTGATGGTTTACAACTTTATTACACGTAAAATTTTTATCGAAAAGCACTGAGCAAAATAAGTGTTTTCAGAAAGGAGCAGATATGAGGGAGAAAAGGATAGCACTGGCTGTCTGCCTTGTGCTGCTCCTTATCAGTTCCGTCTGGCTGATAAGGTTTCCGGTGCCGGCATCTGCGTTGGATTCCCAGGTGCTGACTGTCAAAAAGGCGGAGAAGCTGATGAAAAGCCTGACGCCGGTAGAAGGGGAGAAACGGCTGCTTACCGGGCTTTATTTCGCGGACGGAGAGCTGCCCTGCGACGAGGCCAGCCGGACCTGGTACATTCCGGTGGACATGGACAATTCCGCCTGGGAGAGCGGAAGCTTCACAGGAGCGGACGGCGTTGAGCTTTATCTTCTGGACAATCCGCTGCTTGATGATAAGCAGGAGGCCGTAAAGACCGGTAAGGCCTATCGGCTGCTGGCGGTGAAGGGCGGTAATTATGAGATCGTACAGGTGGTATTTTCAGGACTGCCCATGATAAGCCTTACGACGGACAGCGGCGAGGAGATCCGCTACGACGAGATCTACGGAACCATGCGGTTCTATGCGGCGGACACCAAGGAAAACTGGGTGACGGAAAGTGTCATGAGCGCCCATATCCGGGGCGGCTCCAGCCGCCTGAACCCGAAGAAATCCTACAAAATGACCCTGTACAGACAGAACCAGACCGGCGCGGGCGCTTTGCGGAAAAACAAGCTGTCCTTCCTGGGAATGCGGACTGACGACGAGTGGCTGCTCTATGCCATGTACAGCGAAGACTCGAAGGTACGTGATAAACTTTCTCAGGATATATGGAACGAATCAGGCGCTTTGGGTATTGAATCGACCGGTTTTTATGGCTATCATATGGAATACATTGAGGTCTTTCAAAATGGGGAATACCGCGGTATCTACGGTCTGATGGAGCCGGTGGACTACAAGCAGCTGGGTCTGACCAAAGAAAACGGAAAGAATCCGGAGGAGTATCTGTACAAGCAGAAGGATCCGGAGGTCTATGAGCTGAAGGGAAATCACAGCGCGGATGATGAAGCCCATCGGGAAGTCCTCGACACATACCTTGCATATCTGGGGGCAGACGACGAGACCTTTGCGGCCCATATCGGGGAGTTGATCGATGTGGATAACGCGCTGGACGTCTGGCTCTATCTTCAGGCTGTCATCGGCATGGATAATATTCAGCGGAATATCTTCTATCCGGCGGTCTGTGCGGACGACCGGTATCAGATTCGTTTCATGCCCTGGGACATGGATTATACCTGGGGAAATGTACACGATTTTGATGCGGGGAACCGTACCAGGTTCTCGGAAGACATTCTGACCATGCGCATCGCCTGGAAAATAGGCGACCGTCTGGTGAAGCTTGACGTGGACGACGCCCGGGCGAAGGTCACGGCCAGATGGAAGGAGCTGCGGGAAAGCGTCTATTCCGACGGGTGGCTCTGTGAGCATATAGATACGTATGCCCACAGCGTGGTGGATTCCGGCGCCTTTGAGCGGGATCAGGCTATTTGGGAAAATGGCGGACATAATTCCGACTATGAGAGTCTGAAAGAGCTTGCCTGTGATCGGATGGCCTTTCTGGATGAGCAGATGGCCGATCCGCTTTCCTATCTGGATTTGGAGGAGTATGTGGAGTGAAAAAGAAGATAGCGCTTCTTTTAAATTTGATATTGCTTGGCTGCTGCCTCACAGGCGTCTTCTGCTGGCGGTTCCTTACGCCGGCACTGGGCTATCGGAGCGCGGACGCGGAGGATATAAAGGCCATGAAAGCGACTCATACGCAGGCGGCGGAGCCGTTTTTTACGGCGTTGGCGTTTTCCGGAGAGCAGCTGCCCTATGACAGCGCCACCTCGACCTTCTATCTGCCTCTGGATATGGAGACGGACGTATGGGAGAGTGGGGAGCTTAGCTCCCTCGATAAGAGCGTGCAGCTCCTTTTTGAGGAAGATATGGCCGACACGGACAAGCAGGAAGCCATCCGGACGGGAAAAGCCTTCTGTTTCTATGCAGTAAAGGATGGGGAATATCAGGTCTGTCAGGTGGTGGCCACCGGCCTTCCGGTCATTTCTATTGAGACGGCAGAAAGCGCGGACACAGAAGTTTTTGGCGGAAGCGCCTTTTTCTGGGATAATACCACCAAGGTAAACTGGACCTCATCCAGCATTCTGGAGGCCCATATCCGCGGCAATACCAGCCGCATGTATCCGAAGAAGGGGTACAAGCTGACCCTGAAAAAGCAGAAGAAAAGCGGCGATATTGTAGCAGATAAAAAATCTCTGTTCGGCCTGCGTTCGGATGATGAGTGGATTCTGAACGCCATGTATACAGATTCTTCCAAGATCCGCGACAAGCTGAACGCGGATCTCTGGAGTGAAATCGGCGCGGTGAGAAGCGATTTCCCAAGCGCTTATTTCGGCACCCGGATGACCTATGTGGAGGTTTTCTTCAACCACGAATACTGGGGACTCTATATGCTGGCGGAGCCGGTGGATTCCAAGCAGCTGAACCGCGCGAAGCTGAACGAAGGCAAGGCGGAGGAGTATTCCTACAAGTCCGTGACGCCGCAGACCCTGCCTACGGAGGAGCTTCTGAATCAACCTGAGTATGGTCAGAATCTGGACGGCTATGAACTGAAGGGCAAGCGGGATACGGTGGGGCGTTCCGATTGGGAGCCACTGCTTGACTATCTGAAGCTGCGGGATCTGACCACAGATGAAGAATTCCGGGAGACGGCCTCGGCTCTTACGGATCGGGAGGGTGCTCTGAACGTCTGGATTTTCCTTCAGGCGGTGCTGGGCATTGACAACCGCGGAAAAAATATGTATTATGTGGCAAAGCAGACTGCGAGCGGTCCGAAGCTGTACTTTGCGCCCTGGGATATGGATATTACCTGGGGAGACGCCTTAAGTGAAAATGAGGACGGAGACAGCGTGTGGAAGGTAGGGCTGTTTACCGGTCTTTATTCCGAGCGGATCAACTGGGCCTACGGCGACCGTCTGGTGGAGCTTGACGTGGACGAAACAAGAGATTATGTAAACCGGACATGGAAGGAGCTGCGGGCCGGCGTTTTCTCAGAGGAAAATCTGACGGAGCGTATCGACGGCCTTGTACATCAGGTGCAGGATTCCGGCGCTTACACAAGGAATGAAGAACGCTGGCCGGACAGCAGCAGCGGACAGAATTACGACCTGTTCAAGCGGATGGCCTTTTATCGGTTTGGCATCCTGGATTATTATTTTAACGGCAATCTGGAGGAATACATGGGGCTTGGATACGAATAGGTCCCGCTCTAAAGGAGAAAACATGGATTATCGGCATGAATTAAAGTATGTGATTACGGCGGCGCAGCAGGCGCTTCTGGAAAACCGGATTCAGGGTTTGATAAAGCCGGACAGTCACGCGGGCGCGGACGGTATGTATCACATCCGCAGTCTGTATTTTGACGATTACTATAACAGCTATTATAAGGAAAATGAGATCGGCAGCGATCCGAGAGAAAAATTCCGGATCCGCATCTACAATGCCGGTACGGGGCGTATCAGCCTGGAACTGAAGCGGAAAGAACACGGCATGACCCAGAAGCTTTCCTGCCGCCTGACCGAGGAGCAGTGCAGGGAGCTGATGGTCGGAAGACCCCTTCCAATGGATCCTTCTTATCCGCCGGTATTGCAGAAGCTGAACCTGCAGATGCGGACGAGACTCTTAAGACCCCGGATTATCGTAGAGTATGACCGAATTCCCTATGTGGATCCCCTGGGCAACACCCGTATTACGCTGGATCTGAATATCCGTTCTTCCAGCTATACGAGCCTGTTTCTGACGGAGCAGCCGCCTATGCGGCCCATTATGCCGAAGGGGCGGAATATTCTGGAGGTCAAATACGACGAGTTCCTGCCGGATTACATATACCGGAATCTGCAGCTTGACAGCTTACAGCAGACGGCGTATTCCAAATACTATCTATGCAGACGGTACTCCTTTACGGGAATACCGGAGTAATATAAAGAATTCAAAAAAGACTATGGAGGATATGAAAAATGGGATTTAAAGATGTATTCAAAAAGTCATTTCTCGAAGGCTTTACCAGCATGGACATTTCTGCCGGACGGATTATGGCGACCTTTGCAGTGACCTGTATTCTGGCCTGCTATGTATTTCTGATTTACCGCCTGGTGACCAGAAAGTCCTTCTATTCTAAGGGCTTCAATGTGTCGCTGGCAGCCATGTCCGTGATTACCGCGGCGATTATTCTGGCCATGCAGTCCAACCTGGTCATCTCCCTCGGTATGGTCGGCGCGCTGTCTATCGTGCGTTTCCGTACGGCCATCAAGGATCCGATGGATCTGGTGTTCCTGTTCTGGTCCATCAGTATCGGTATCATCTGCGGCGCAGGTCTCTATGAGGTAGCGCTTCTGACCTGTCTGGTGGTGACGATTCTGATTCTGGTGCTGGAGAATCTACCGGCTTCCAGAGCGCCCATGATGCTGGTGGTCAATGTGACCGATGCGGATAAAGAGGACGCAATTCTGGATATCGTAAAGAAATACAGCCGTTTCTACAAAGTAAAATCCAGAAACCTGACAGCAGGCGCCCTAGATATGGTAGTCGAGGTACAGGTGAAGGAAGAGGGCGCCTTTGTGAAAGAGGTCGCTGCGGTGGATACCGTAATGACAGCTTCCCTGATTGCCCACGACGGCGAGGTAACCTTCTAAATATGGGAAAAATCATGCGGCTTGGCGGGCGCGGACTGCGGTATATAAAGCAGTACGGGCTCGCCCGGCTTTATCGGAAGATTATGGAGCGAAAGCGGCGGAACGCAGCCGAGGCCGGTTACAATGACTGGCTTCAGAAACAGCTTCCGGATGCGGAGGAGGACGCGCGCCAGCGGGAAAAGAAGTTCGCGTATGAGCCGTGCATCAGCATTCTGGTACCGGCTTATGAGACGCCGGAGATCTTTCTGCGGCAGATGATCGACTCCGTACTGGACCAGAGCTATGGAAACCTGGAGCTGTGTATCGCCGATGGCAGTCCTTCCGATAAGGTCGAACAGACAGTAAAAGAATATGAAAAGAAGAATTCCCGGATAAAATATCGGCATCTGACGGAAAACCTGGGAATTTCTGACAATACCAACGCGGCGCTTGCCTTGGCGACCGGCGATTATGTGGGCCTTTTGGATCATGACGATCTGCTGCTTCCGGGGGCTCTTTTTGAGATTGTAGAGGCACTCAATGAGAGCGACGGCGCAGACGCGGTTTATACGGACGAGGATAAGGTCAATATGGAACTGACCCGTCATTTTCAGCCCCATTTCAAGCCGGACTTTAATCAGGAATATCTGCGAAGCAATAATTATATCTGTCACTTTTTCGTGGTTCGGCGCTCCATTGCCCTGAAGGTGGGCGGCTTTCGGGAGGAGTTCGACGGAGCCCAGGATCATGACTTTATCTTCCGCTGTACAGAAGAAGCGGAGCAGGTATTGCATGTGGCGAAGGTGCTGTATTCCTGGCGCAGCCACGAGGCATCCACGGCCACGAACCCCGAGAGCAAGCTTTATGCTTATGAAGCGGGAAAGCGGGCGGTGTCGGCCCATCTTGCCCGGACCGGACGCATGGGAACCCCGCAAAATACGGATAATTACGGCTTTTACCGGGTCTGCTATCCGGGCGTTCCATCTATCTTAAAGAATTCTTTCGAAAAATTTGATGGACAAACAGGTGTAAACGTTGTATATTATGGTAAGGTATGTAATATTTCCGTAACAATTAACCCGGAAGATCGTTATGTGCTTTTTATGCATGTTCGGAATCAGAGACAGAAGCATATGCGGGTAAACGCGCAGTTTTATGAGGCGCTGAAAGCCTGTTGTGACCGTCCTGATACGGGGCTGGCCTGCGCGCGGGTGTACGACGCGCGGAAGCGGCTGGCAGGCGATATCCGGATGCGCGGTGTGAAGGATCCCTTTTCCGATGGAATGAAGGGTCTGAAATACGGATATACCGGATACAATCACCGGGCGGTGCTGCAGCAGGAGCTGGAGCAGCCGACGGACTGCTTTATGGCGAGGGCGGATATCTTAAAGACCTGTGTGCCGGAGGGCGGAGAAGTGTCTGTGGAGACGCTGGCGGCGAAGCTTATAGAATCCGGTTACCATATCTACTATGAACCCTGGGCGGTGTTGTATGAAGGCTGACAGTCAGGTATCCATTGTGATACCCAATTACAATGGAATGGCTTTTATGGAAGCCTGCATGCAGGCAGTACTCCGGGACGCGCCGAAAGCGGAGCTTATCGTGGTGGACAATGCGTCAAAGGACGGAAGCCTCGAATATACCAGAGAGCATTTCCCGGAAGCGCGTGTACTGGCCATGGATCAGAACTATGGGTTTGCCCGGGCAGTCAATGAAGGCATCCGGGCGGCAACGCGGCCCTACGTGATTCTTTTGAACAATGATACCGAGGTGGAGCCGGGCTTTACGGACGCGTTGGTGGGGGCTCTGGAAGCGGACGCGAGGGCATTTTCAGCCCAGGCCAAGCTGATTCAGCTTCAGGATCCGTTGAAGCTGGACGACGCGGGCAATTTTTACTGCGCCCTCGGCTGGGCTTTTGCGAGAGGAAAAGATAAGCCTTCCGCAGATTATGAAGAACAGGACGAAGTATTCGCGGCCTGTGCGGGAGCGGCGGTCTACCGGAAAGCGCTTTTTGAAGAAATCGGGTATTTTGACGAAGCTCATTTCGCCTATCTGGAGGATATCGACATCGGCTGGAGAGCGCGTATCTTCGGGTACCGGAATCTCTACGTACCAAAGGCCAGGGTATTGCACGCCGGAAGCGGAACCAGCGGTTCCCGTTATAATGAATTTAAGGTGACATTAAGTTCACGGAATAATATATGGATTATCTATAAGAATATGCCCCTGCTTCAGCTGGTGCTGAATCTGCCGTTTTTGGTGGTGGGCTTTGGGGCAAAGCAGTTGTTTTTCTGTAAGAAGAAGCTGGGCGGCACTTACGCTCGGGGGATTCTTAAGGGAATCCGTACCTGCGACCGGGAGAAAAAGGTCCGCTTTATGTGGAAGCATTTCCCGGCGTATGCCAGACTCCAGTGGGAGCTCTGGCGGAATATAGCGAGAAAAGAAATCATTTAGTACAGGCTGAAGCACTTGCTGCTGAAGCCGAATGTGGGTGAGAAGTAGTGATAAAGGATAATCAGCAGCATTTTAACCGGCTTCACGTGCTGGTGGATGCGCTGGTGGTCGCGGCAGCCTATCTGCTGGCGTGGACTATCCAGTTTAAATTACTGAATCATATATCCGGTTTTGTATTCCAGGATTATATGCTGATTCTGATTCCGCTGGTGCCGGGATATCTGGCGCTTTACGCGGCTTTTGGCATGTATACCACCAAGAGTGTCAGAAGAAAGCGTGTGGAGCTGGAGAAGATCGTACAGGCCAATACGCTGGGGCTTGGTATTTTTATGATGGCTATGTTTTTACTGCGCTGGAATACCGAGTTTACGACGAACTTCTCACGTCCCATGTTGTTTTATTTCTACGCCATCAACATCGTGCTGGAAGCCATGGCCCGCAATTCCATCCGTCTGGCCCTGCACCAGCTGCGGAAGAAGGGATTCAACCAGAAGCACATGATTCTGGTGGGCTACAGCCGCGCGGCGGAGGAGTATATTGACCGCATCAAGGGCAATCCGGAATGGGGCTATGAGATCATGGGGATTCTGGATGACAATGTGGAACAGGGCATGAAGTATCGGGGCGTGGAGGTGTTTGGCCGCACTGAGGAGATCGAAGAAGTTCTGGAGAAGGCCAAGCCGGATGAGATTGCCATTACCCTGGGCTTAAGCGAGTATTCCAAGCTGGAGCATATCGTGGCGGTCTGTGAGAAATCCGGCGTGCATACAAAGTTCATTCCGGATTACAATAATATCATCCCGACCCGTCCGTACACGGAGGATTTGATGGGGCTTCCGGTGGTCAATATCCGCCATGTGCCTCTGACCAATACATTCAATGCATTTGTAAAGCGAACGGTGGATCTGGTGGGGGCAGTCTGTGCCATCATCATCTTTTCGCCGATTATGCTGGTGACAGCCATCGCCATTAAGCTGACCTCTCCGGGACCCCTGATCTATGCCCAGGAGCGTGTGGGACTTCATAACCGGAACTTCAAGATGTACAAGTTCCGCTCCATGGACGTCCAGTCGCCCAAGAAGGAACGGGGAGCCTGGACCGTGCCGAACGATCCCCGTGTCACAAAGGTGGGAAAGATTATCCGCAAGACCAGCATAGACGAGCTGCCGCAGCTCTTTAATATCTTAAAAGGGGACATGAGTCTGGTGGGACCCCGTCCGGAGCGCCCGTTTTTTGTGGAGAAGTTCCGGGAGGAGATTCCCCGTTATATGATTAAACACCAGGTGCGTCCGGGTATGACCGGCTGGGCCCAGATTAATGGGTACCGGGGCAATACCTCGATCCGCAAGCGTATCGAATATGATCTCTACTATATTGAGAACTGGACGCTGGGGTTTGATATAAAAATCTTATTTCTGACGATTTTCAAGGGCTTCGTCAACAAGAATGCCTATTAAGGTGTCAGAACACAGGAAAGGATTTTACACGTATGGCAGATACAAGAGGCAGAAACGCGAGGGGACGGGACGAGGAACACAGCACACGTCGAAACAGCAGCAGTCGCAACACCCGCAGTAATGCACATGCGCACAGCTCCCACAGTAAGGGCAGAACCGCCCATACACCGGAAGAAAAGCGCAGAATGGCAAAGAGACATAAAAAGGCGAAGCGCAAAAAGCGCATGATCGGAATCCTTGTTCTGGAGGTATTTCTGATCCTGATTCTCGGCGTCGGCGTCTGGGGCTTAGGGAAGCTTGACAAGCTCCAGAGTGAGAACATCGGTGACGTGGTCGTCAATGAAGATATGGACGAGGATACAGCCAAGCTCCTGAAGGGCTATACGAATGTTGCCCTGTTTGGTATTGATACCCGAAAGATTGGCGAGCTGGGCGCAGGCAACCGAAGCGACACCATGATCATCGCCAGCATCAACAACGAGACCAAAGAGGTAAAGCTCATGTCCGTATACCGCGATACCTATCTGAACCGGGCGGACGACACCTACGGCAAATGTAACGCGGCCTACAAGAGCGGCGGCCCCAAGCAGGCCATGGAAATGCTGAACACGAACCTGGATCTGAATATCCAGTATTATGTCAGCATAGACTTTGTGGCCCTGATCAAGACCATCGACGCCCTGGGCGGCATTGACATCGATGTACAGGACGATGAGTGGGAGTATGTCAACGCCTATATGTACGAAACGACTGAGATTTCCGAGGATTATCTGGATCACTACAGCCCGTTCCTGGAAGGACCGGGACTGCAGACTCTGGACGGCCTGCAGGCGACGGCTTACTGCCGCATCCGCTATACAGCAGGAAGTGATTTCAAGCGTACGGAACGTCAGAGAATGGTTATCAGTAAGATTGTCGAGAAGGCAAAGAGCGCAGGACTGGGTACGATTAACAAGATTGTGGACGAGGTATTCCCGCTGGTATCCACGAATATCCCGAAGACGACCATGATCGGAATGGCGGCCAATATGATGTCCTACGAGCTGGGCGAGAGCGGAGGCTTCCCGACCTATATCGAGAATAAGAAGATCAATAAGCAGGATATGGTCGTGCCTGCAGATCTGGAGTTGAATGTAATGGAGCTTCACAAGTTCCTGTTTGGAGAGGAAGATTATTATCCGTCACCGACAGTCTTGAAGATCAATGAGAAGATTATCTCTGACACAGGCGTAACGGCGAAATCGACGGAATAATTACACGGAATAAAAATGGACGGGGAGAGTAGGCCTCGTCCATTTTTTCAGAGAGGGAAAGTATGAAAAAAGAAGCGATTATCGACGCGGTTATCCCGGCTTACCGTCCGGGGGCAGAGTTCCGGGAGCTTCTGAAGCGGCTGATGGCGCAGAGCCGTCCGCTGCGGCGGATTATCATTATGAATACACGTACGGAAGTAGATATGCGAACCATGGCGGAAGATATTCCGGGGGCAGAGATTCACGAGCTGGACAAAAGTGAGTTTGATCACGGCGGCACCCGGGACGCGGGCGCGCGCCTGTCTGACGCGGATTACCTGCTCTTTCTGACACAGGACGCCCTTCCGGCGGACGAATATCTGGTGGAGCGTCTGGCGGCAGCTTTTACGGAACCGCAGATTAAGGCGGCATACGCGAGGCAGCTGGCCAGGCCGGATTGCCGGGAGCTGGAACGCTATACACGGATCTTTAACTATCCGGAGGAGTCTCGGGTTAAAACGGCGGCGGATCTGGACACACTTGGCATCAAGACCTTTTTTTGTTCCAATGTGTGCGCCATGTACGAACGGGAAACTTATGTAAACCGGGGAGGCTTTATCAGAAAAACCATTTTCAACGAGGATATGATTTATGCGGGCGGGCTTATTAAGGCCGGTTACGCCATCGCCTACGCGGCGGACGCCCGGGTCATCCATTCCCACAATTACAGCGGGCTCGAACAGTTCCACCGGAACTTTGATCTGGCCGTATCCCAGGCCGAGCATCCGGAGATCTTCGGCGGTGTGGCGTCGGAGGGCGAGGGCATCCGGCTGGTGAAGAAGACGGCGGCCCATTGCCTGCGGATCAGGAAACCCTGGCTCATCGTGACGCTGGTGTGGCAGAGCGGCTGGAAGTTCCTGGGTTACAGGATGGGTAAGAGTTATCGGAAGCTGCCCCGGTGGCTGGTGCTTCGCTGTACCATGAACCGGGCTTACTGGAACGGATACCGGAGATAACGGAGGATAAATTTTGGCAGAGTTATATGAAAATAAAGAGGCAGCCCGGGAGCGCGTCATCCTTGTCGGCGTCTGCACCCGGGAAAATGAAAATGTGGAGGAATCCCTGGATGAGCTGGCAGAGCTGGCCGACACCGCAGGCGCGGAGGCCGTAGGCCGGGTCATCCAGAACCGGGAGAGTATGCATCCGGGCACCTATATCGGCAGCGGCAAGATCGACGAGGTCCGGGAGCTGGCGGCAGAATTGCACGCCGACGGCGTCATCTGCGACGACGAGCTGACTCCGGCCCAGCTAAGGGGACTGGAGCAGGAACTGGATTTGAAGGTGATGGACCGGACCCTGGTGATTCTGGACATCTTCGCACAGCACGCTACCACCAGCGAGGGAAAATTGCAGGTGGAGCTGGCCCAGCTGCGTTATCGTCTGGCAAGGCTTACCGGAAAGGGTATCGCCATGTCAAGACTGGGCGGCGGTATCGGCACCAGAGGTCCCGGCGAGAAGAAGCTGGAGACGGACCGACGGCTGATTAAGAGCCGCATTGCGAGACTGAACCGGGAACTGAAGGAGATGCAGATTCACCGGGATACGGCGAGAAAGAAGCGCCTGAACGAGAGTGTGCCGGTGGCGGCCATCGTAGGCTACACCAACGCGGGCAAGTCTACCCTGCTGAACGCCCTGACCGGAGCCGGTATCCTGGCGGAAAATAAGCTGTTCGCCACATTGGATCCCACCACCCGCCGGATGGAGCTGCCAAGCGGCCAGGAGATTCTGCTGACGGATACGGTCGGCTTTATCCGGAAGCTTCCCCACCATCTGGTGGAGGCCTTCAAGAGTACGTTGGAGGAGGCCCGCTACGCCGATTACATTCTTCACGTAGTGGACAGTGTGAGTCCGCAGATGGACGCCCAGATGGAGGCAGTCTACGAGACTCTGGATCGTCTGGGTATCGCGGGCAGGCCGGTCATCACCCTGTTTAACAAGCGGGATCTGGCGGCGGGCAGCGAGCTTCCGAAGGATCCGAACGCGGTGCGCGCCATCGGCATTTCCGCCGGAACCGGCGCGGGACTTAAGGCGCTGCAGGAAGTGCTGGAAGAGCAGCTTCGTAACAGCCGGGTACAGGTAGAGAAGCTGTTTCCCTACGCCCAGGCAGGGGATATCCAGCGGATTCGAAGGTACGGACAGGTGCTGGAAGAGGAATATCGGGAGGACGGTATCTATATCAAGGCCTGGATGCCGCGGAATTATTAGGTGGCGCAGAGGATCCTTACAGTTGCATTCTATAAAAAAATACTATATAATTTCTTAAACGGACCTGCGGGAGAAGCGCAGAGACCAGAAACCATAACTTTATAAAACGAAGGAGAACGTAAAATGATTGATAAGCTGATTGCAAAGATTCAGAAGACCGGAGCCCCCATCGTGGTAGGACTGGATCCGATGCTGAACTACATTCCGGAGCACATCCAGAAGAAGGCGTTCGCGGAGTACGGCGAGACCCTGGAGGGAGCAGCAGAGGCCATCTGGCAGTTCAACAAGGAGATCGTGGACAAGACCTACGACCTGATTCCGGCGGTAAAGCCTCAGATCGCCATGTATGAGCAGTTCGGTATCGAGGGCTTGAAGGCATATAAGAAGACCATCGATTACTGCAAATCCAAAGACCTGGTAGTCATCGGCGATATCAAGCGCGGCGACATTGGTTCCACTTCTGCCGCATATGCGGTGGGCCATCTGGGCAAGGTACAGGTGGGCAGCAAATGTTACGTTCCCTTCGACGAGGATTTCGCCACTGTAAACCCGTACCTGGGCAGTGACGGCGTAAAGCCTTTCATCGAGGTATGCAAAGAGGAAAATAAGGGTCTGTTTATCCTGGTAAAAACCTCCAATCCGTCCAGCGGCGAGTTCCAGGATCAGCTGGTAAATGGCCGTCCGCTCTATGAGCTGGTTGGCGAGAAGGTAGCCCAGTGGGGTGAAGAGCATGTAGGCCAGTCCGGCTACAGCTACATCGGCGCGGTAGTCGGAGCTACCTATCCGGAGATGGGCGCGACCCTTCGTAAGCTTATGCCGAAGACCTTCATTCTGGTGCCGGGCTACGGTGCCCAGGGCGGCAAGGGCAAGGATCTGGTGAACTTCTTTAACGAGGACGGTCTGGGAGCCATTGTCAACTCCTCCAGAGGCATCATTGCCGCATACAAGCAGGAGAAGTACGCAAAATTCGGCGCGGAAAACTTCGGCGACGCTTCCCGCGCGGCGGTGGAAGACATGGTAGCCGACATCAGCGGCGCACTGAACGCACGATAGGAGAAGGCTATGAAATATCAGGAAACAGCGCTTATTAAAGAGCAGCGTGAGATTGCCCCGGGCGTCTACAGCCTGTGGCTTCAGACAGAGCATATCGCGGAAGAGGCGAGACCGGGCCAGTTCGTGTCCGTTTACTGCCACGATGAGTCCCGGCTTCTGCCCCGGCCCATCAGTATCTGTGAGATTGATAAAGAGAATAAAACCCTGCGTCTGGTATACCGGAAGGCAGGAGCCGGAACCGCAGAGTTTTCCGGCTACGGCGCGGGAGAGACCTTACGCCTCATCGGCCCCCTGGGAAATGGCTTCCCTCTGGACAAGGGCTATAAAAAAGTATTCCTCATCGGAGGCGGCATCGGCGTACCGCCCATGGTGGAGCTGTCAAAGCAGCTTCCCGGGGAGAAAATCGTGGTTTCCGGTTACCGGGGCGGCGACCTGTTCCTGAAGGACGAACTGTCCCGCCACGCAGAACTTGTGGTAGCCACTGAGGACGGAAGTGCCGGAACAAAGGGAAATGTATTGGACGCCATCAAAGAAAATGGCCTGACTGCGGACGCCATTTTCGCCTGCGGACCTGGTCCCATGCTTCGGGCCCTGAAGGCTTACGCCGAAGAGCAGGGCATCGACTGTTATCTGTCCCTGGAGGAGCGGATGGCCTGCGGCATCGGAGCCTGTCTGGCCTGCGTCTGCAAGTCCAAGGATGTGGACGCCCACACGAACGTGAAAAATAAGCGCATCTGCAAGGACGGTCCGGTCTTTGCGGCTGACGAAATCGAACTGTAACCGGAGGAAGAAGAGCTATGGAATACAAGACAAGTGTAAATCTGGCCGGAGTAGAGCTTAAGAACCCGGTGATGACAGCCTCCGGAACCTTCGGATCCGCCGGCGAATACGGAGAATTTTACGACCTGGGCGAGCTGGGAGCCGTAGTGACCAAGGGCGTGGCAAATGTACCCTGGCCCGGCAATCCGACCCCGCGTATCGCCGAGACAAAAAGCGGCATGCTGAACGCCATCGGGCTTCAGAACCCGGGATTGGACGTATTTTTGGAGCGGGATCTGCCGAAGATCCGCCGCTTTGATACCAAAATCATCGTCAATGTCTGCGGCAAGACCACCGAGGATTACTGCGACGCGGTGGAGCGCCTGTCCGACGCGGACGTGGATATGCTGGAGATCAATGTTTCCTGCCCCAACGTGAAGGAGGGCGGTATTGCCTTCGGTCAGAAGCCGGAAGCCCTGGAAGCCATTACAAAGGCTGTGAAGAAGTACGCAAAAAAGCCGGTTATCATGAAGCTGAGCCCCAATGTGACGGACATCACCGAGATGGCCCGGGCGGCAGAGGCAGGCGGTGCGGACGTGCTGTCCCTCATCAATACCATCACCGGCATGAAGATCGACATCAACCGCCGTACCTTCGCCATCGCCAATAAGACCGGCGGCATGTCCGGTCCGGCAGTAAAGCCCGTGGCCGTGCGCATGGTCTACCAGGTGGCAAACGCGGTGAAGCTGCCGATTATCGGCATGGGCGGCATCACGAACGGCGACGACGCCATGGAGTTCATCCTGGCCGGAGCCACCGCCGTATCCGTGGGAACCGCCAATTTCGCCAATCCCTACGCGGCAAAAGAGACCGCCGAGGGTATTCTGGCCTACATGAAGAAGTATCAGGTGGCCGATATCAACGAGCTGATAGGCGCAGTTCACTAGAAATTATTTCCGGAGAAAACATTACAGATAGTAATTACAACCCGCAAAAGCACTGGACAATCCCAGTGCTTTTTGTTATATTAAAAAATGATATTTTTTAAAATGATAAAGGTTTTACGGGATGATAGAGAATGAAAGACAGAAGAAAAGGCTTTACGTTGACGGAACTTACAGTTGTATTGGTGATTATGGCTATCATCACAGCAATCGCGGTTCCCTTTTTTGTTAAATACTGGAAAATTGCGGAATTTCGAAAAAATGAATCCAACGCCCGGACCGTGTATCTGGCGGCAGAGTCGAAGCTGACCTGGTATCGTTCCTCCGGACAGTGGGAACAGTTTCAGAGGGAAGTAAAAAAGAATGGAGAAGCGGCTGTGTTTGAGGAAGCCTCAAAGCTGAATGGCCGTATCTATACGATTACGCTGGACGCGGACAGCTATCAGAGCCCATCGGAAGAGGGCAAGCTGGTATTGCAGCTTCTGGATGATTCTGCCTATGATAAGAGCTTCTTAAACGGGGCCGTCGCCATTGAGATCGATATGGAATCGGGCGAGGTCTATTCTGCGTTCTATGGAACCAGGTGCAAGGGCTTGAATTATGCGGAGAAAGACGCGGACGGTTACCTGACCATGAAGGAGCGGGAATATGAGAGTCGGCAGAAGCGTCTGCTGGGTTACTATTCCGTGGAGGATACCGTCAACGTGGCAGCGCTGGATCCGGTGCGTCTGCGTATTACCACTATCAGCCTCTTAAACAGTGAAAAGCTGACCCTGAACTGGTCCTCCAACGCGAAAATCAAGAATGCAGTCAGCTATGAGCTGACCTTCTATAAGGCCGACGATAAAACAAAACTGTTCAGCCTCATGATGTCTCCCAACGATATGGGTACAAAGGGATGGGACGGCAAGAGCGGATCCACCTCAGAGATGGCTTCCTTTACCCTGCTGGATAAGGACGGCAATGAGAAAGGTATCTGGGACTTCCCGGTAAGCCAGAGCCCTAACGGCTATTCTCTGGTACTGGATGCCATGATGTCGGCAGAGATGCTTGGCACGCTGGATGCGAAAAGCGGAAGCGGTATCGAAGAGACCGAGAGCACCAGTATCTTACGTCTGGCGAATGTGGCGTCAGAGCTTGGACAAAATCAAAATATTTATGCCACGGTCAAGGCAACAGCCTACGCGGGAAGTGATCCGAGGGTGAAGCTGACCCAGGAATACCGGGACAGCGAGGTCGTGGCATCCAATACAGCGCAGACCCTGTACGGTGACGAAACCAAGGGGACATCCGTGGAAATCTGCACCTGGCGCCATCTGTCCAATATCCGTTACCGGAATCAGAATGGACAGATAACCTATACCCTGACAGCCAAAAACATGGACTGGGCTGCGGTGGGAACCGGCCTGTACAGTCTGCAGCCGGAGGGCGGGGATTCGATCTTAAAGCCCTGCTGGTCGGATAATGGCAGTGAAGTAGCGGACTTTCCGGCGATCCCGCAGCTTTCAAAGGATGCAGTGCTGAAGGGAGAAGGGGATAAAACCCTGCTTTCCAATCTGCAGCTGGGAGCTTCTTCCATATTGGATAACAAAACGGCGGATACAATTTATGGAACAGAGCATGATACCAGCTACCTGGGCCTGTTTGCCGAGAACAACGGAACCATTTCCGATGTGACACTGGCAGATCCGCGTCTGAAGCTGACATCCAATCAGGAGCATCCTTTTACGAAGCTGAAGGGTGTGGGCATTCTGGCCGGACGCAGCGAGGGCACACTGCAGAATATTACCATAGAAGCAGATAAGACAGCAGGTACGTCCGCTAAAGCAGAGGGGGAAGACAGCGATACGGTGTATGTGAGACTGGACGAAACCTATGGCGCGAAAGCAGCTGTGGGCGGTATCGCAGGTGTGCTGGCAAAGGTGACGGCTGCCGCGCCGGGCGAGTATCAGGCGGTACGGTCTCAGATTATAGAAAAGCTTTCCATGGACGGAACCATGGATGTACAGCTTCCGGCAGAGGAAAAGGATAAAAATGGAGACGCGTCGTCGGTGCGGTACGGCGTCGGCGGTATCGTCGGCTACGCGTATCTGGCCAATGAGGGAGAAGGCATCACGAAGCTGAACACCTGCGAAAATCATGCGGATGTAACCGGCAATCTGTTTACCGGCGGTATCGTGGGCAAACTGGAGGGAAGCATAGAGAATGGGAAAGGACTTTCCGAAGCGGATCATGCGGCAGTGGCCAGCGTGGCCGGCAGCAGCAGCGACGGCCTGATCTTAAGCTCTGTCCTGGCGGATGCGGATACCTTCGCAGGTCACTATTTCGGCGGCATTACCGGTTACAGCTATAACGCGGTCCTTTACGACTGCGAGACTGCGTCCGGAAGAGCCGGAGGCTACAGCTACGACAGCGCGCAGCAGGACAAGGTGCTGAAGGGCGATTATGTAGGCGGCATCGTCGGCTATGGCAATTACACCATCTTAAGCAACTGTGAGACTCAGAAGAACGGTTATGTCCTGGGTGAGAATTATGTGGGCGGCATCGCCGGAGGCCTTGGAAATGAAGTAGGAAGCTCCATCCGGAATACCGGAGAGGTGTTAGTCACCACTAATCGCAGCTATGTCATCGGTAAAAATTATGCGGGCGGCATCACCGGTATCAATACCGATGGCGTGACTCTTGAAAACTGTGTCAATAACGGCGTAGCCGCAGCCACGAAAAAATATGCGGGCGGCATCGTCGGCTATAATGAATATGGGGCGAAGATCAAGGACTGCGTAAGCTACCTGTCCGACTATGACAGCTCCATCTACAATATGATTGTGGATAAATGGAAGGCCACCGGCGATTACGTGGGCGGCATCGCAGGCTACAATAACGGAGCGATCACATTTGACAGCGCAAGCCAGAAGGTTATGGTAAAATCTGTCTCCGGTATCGTGGCGGGCGGAAGCTATGTGGGCGGTATCGCAGGCTTTAACGACGTACAGGGAACCCTGGACGCGAAATACGATCTGATCGGCGGCCGGATTCACGGTGACGGCGACGGGGTAGGAGGCTGCTTTGGTCTCAACGCGTCCAAGTCTGTCCTGACCTCGGAGCTGGTCATTAAACCCCGGAGCGTGGAGGGCCGCTATTATGTGGGCGGCGTCATCGGCGCGAACGTGGTGGAGCTGAACGGGAAGGAAGTGACGGCGGGCGGTCTGCGTGCGCAGAATTCCCTGGGCGTGATCCGCGGCCAGGCCTTTGTGGGCGGCGTCATCGGCTACCAGCGGACCTATAGGGCCGACCAGATAGATGTGGACAGCGACAAACCGATTCTGGAAGCGCTGGCCGCGGCTCAGAGTAATGGCAAGCAGCGGCTGCTTCCGGGTCTGGATGACAGTCATGTGCCGACGGCAGTCCAGGCTTCCACGGATCAGGGCAGACTGGTCCTGACGGCAGCCGGCAATACCGATGCTGCATTTACCGTAGACAGCAACAACATTCCCATCCAGGCGGGCTATTACGCAGGCGGCGTCCTGGGCTACTGCGAGCGTGGCAGTCAGCTTATCATCCGGAACTGCCGGAACGCGGGCAATCTGTCTCTCTATAGCCGGGTGGGCGCGGATGACGGCGTAGTACTGGAAAAATATGTAAAAAGCAGGGAGGTAAACAGCGCAGCTCCTGACGGTGCAGCGTCTGTGAAGCTTCATTTTGTGGGCGGCATCGTGGGCGTCAATCTGGAAAACCAGATCATCGATCATTGCAGCAATACCGGCAATATGTCCGGCTGCGTGGGCATCGGCGGTATCGTGGGCCTGAACGGCGGCTATATCTACAACTGTGCCTTAAGCGGCAACTTTGGCAACGCGGGCCTGAATTACCTGGGCGGTATCGCTTCCATCAATATCCGGACCTCTCGGGAGACAAAGAATTATACAGATAAGAATAAAACATACACAGCGGGAACCATTGAAGACTGCCGGACAGAGCAGGGCAGAACCGTCACCGGAAAGGACTGTGTGGGCGGCATTGTGTCCTGGAACCTGACAGACGGTCTGGTCAAAAACTGCGCAAGCGTGGCCAATGTGACGGCGGCAGGCAATTGCGCGGGCGGCATGGCCGGACGCAACAGCGGTCTCATTGAGCTGGCGGACGCGTCCTCGGATACGGCGGCAAGAACCGTACAGGGCAGCCGCGGCGAAGGCGTCGGCGGCATCGTGGGCGTCAATGAGGCAGGCGGTCAGCTCCGTATCAGCGGCGGACAGAACAGCCAGGTGGTAGCCGCAGGCAGCGGCCTTACGGTTATGGGACAGAGCAGCGTGGGCGGCATCATCGGAATCAACGAGGGTTCCCTTGGTAATGAGATCACCTATCTGGTCAGTCAGGTGAAGCTGGTGCGCGCTTCTAAAGGCAATGCGGGCGGCGTAGTGGGAACCAGCCGCGGCAATATTACCCGGGCTGTGAACCGCTCTGACGATGTCCGCGCGGACGAGGGCCCGGCGGGCGGTATTACCGCAGTAAATGAAAGGGCGATTACCGGCTGTGTAAACTATGGCGACGTCACCTCCAGCGCCGGCTATGTGGGCGGTATCGTGGCGGAAAATAAGGGTACCATCGCGGACAGCCGTGTAAATGATACAAACGGCGGTACGGTGACACTCATCGGCCGCGGCAAAGACGAGATGGGCGCAGTCTGCGCCCTGAACGAGGGCACCATCACGGGCAGCATGCCGGTGGCCAACGTAAAGCTTGCGGGAACAGCTTCCATCTTCGGCGGTATCGCGGGAAGAAACAAGGGTACCATAGAATATACGGAGCTTACTTATATGCCGGAGCTTTCCGGAAGTGGCAGTCTGACCGTCGGCGGCGCAGTGGGCGTTAATGAGAATAACGTCAATCATATTACAGCAAACGGCCTGAACTTCGAAGGCTTTACCAACTATCGTTATCTGGGCGGCATCACAGGCCAGAACGGTCTGAAGACCGACGGGGACGCGACGGCACAGGCGCAGGTTACAGCCAGCAGCTATTCCGGTACCATCAAAGAGGGCCGGAGCACGGCAGGCAACTGCTACGGCGGTATCGTCGGCATCAACTACGCGGCTCTGCGTGAGTGTACGGTAGCGCAGATCGTCATGGATATTCAGGGCGTCTACACAGCCACCAGCACCAGCACCACGGAGCAGAAGGAATCCCTGGCCAGCCATGCAGGCGGCGTTACCGGTAAGAATGAGACGAATGGCTCCATCGAGAACTGCGTCCTGACTAACAACGAGACGAGCAGCCTGACTGCCGGTTACGGTATGCTGGGCGGTATCGCAGGCTTCAATAAGGGCAGCATCACCGGATCCGGAAGCAATCAGACAAAGGCAGTGCTGGCAAATACCGGCGATAAGAAGAACGCGGAGGTGCTGGATCAGATCAATGAGAATGTGGTGGGAAACGGACTTACCCCGATAACAGATTATGTAAACTGGAAAAACAATACAGACATTGAAAACTTAAGCTACCGCAATGGCGGCGGAGTCACATCCGGCCGTCTGCAGATTCGGATGCTCAGCAACGGTAACCTGGGCGGTATCACCGCTTACAACAGTACCACAGGCAGCCTGAACAGCTGTGTATCCGGAAAATGGTTCCTGAACAATAAATCCGAGGCCATCGGCGTCGGTACCGGCGGTATCATCGGTATGAACGAGTCCGAAAAGGATATGCGGTATCTGGTGAACGGGGCCTTCGTGGGCCGTCAGATCAAAACAGGCAGCACCAACCGTTTCGCGGGCGGTATCATCGGAAACCAGAACAATTCCACCAGCAGTGAGTGGCGTCTGGAATACTGCGTCAATTATGGAATGATCTATTGCTATAATTCTCATTATTCAGGCGGCATCATGGGACAGTGGACTGGCACCGGCGGAACGATTACGAACTGCCGGAACTACGGAAGTCTGCAGACCACCTATGGAACGGCATGGATCGGAGCGTCCGGCGGCATCGTGGCGCAGCTGTACCATGCTTATGAGAATAATGAGTACAACCTGATAGGATGCGGAAATTACGGAAGTATCTTTACCGCAAACGGAAGAAAACATACATTTTCCAAGGAGGAAAGTGACGCAGGTCAGACCGGCGCGAATGACAGTGCCGGAATACTGGGAAATATTACCAATTACGAGGCGACCAGCCCGGAGAAATCCCAGAGCTATACAGTCCAGATCCTGGATTGTGTAAATGCGCCGGGTGTGGAGATCTATTCCGCGTCTATGGCGTCCGGAATCTTTGGTTTCCTGTCCAGCGATAATCCGGCAGGAGAGACGATTAAGAAGTCCACCGGAAATGTGGTTATCCGCATTGAGCGGTGTCGGAATTTCGCAAGAGTATTGAAGGGAGCCCAGTATACAGCGGGTATCTTCGGAGATCGCTATGGAGCGGAGGCATGGAAGAATCATACCATCGTCAAGGATAATTATTCGGTAAGAATGACGACTACATACCAAAGCTCGAACAATTCGCCGATTTATTCCGCACAATCCGGTTACTCCAAGTCAAACGGTCCCGGAACCATTAGTCCGGAGAGTAACCGGGCGCATAACTACTATATGAACGGCAGCGACAATGGCGACCATCAGTTTGACGATGTGAGTATCGGGCATGGGAAAACCGTGGGTTCGGGAACCAAGATAGCTTATAGCATGTCGGAATGGCTGAGAGGACTGCACGCGAATCCGTCCGCATTTATGTACGATATTGATAAGAAAAAGTACTTTGTGGCGGATATCACCATCGGAGATTCCGTGTCAGGTACAAACGGCGATTACATTGACGAGAATAATAACATCATACAGAAGAGTACCGGAAGAAAGCTTGGCAAGATTTTATATTATCTGGAAGATACGCGATACATGTACAAAGATCTGGAAAATAAATCCACAGTAAACGTGGACGATACCGTATTTGTTAATGCGCGCACAAGCTACCGGCGGCTGGAGGGCATCAAGGACAATAAGCTGGTTGCCCCGAAGAATGTAACAGCGTCCGTGGAGCAGGGAAAGATTAAAGTGGAGATAACGCCATGGACCCTGCAGGAGGCAGGTGTAGATTCATCTTCCACAGATCTATGCGATCCGTTTGCGTACCTGGTGAGACTGGAGGACAGTGAGGGACACAGCTATACCCATACATTATATACGGAAGCTGGCAGCTTTGAGCTTCCTGCGGATACCGAGCTGACAGGGAAACTGAACGTCATTGTCAAGGCGATCAGTATGTTTGATGATGTAAAAGATTCCGACGAGGTGTCCGGCGGCAGTGTATTGAACCCGACGCTTCCGGATCCGGATATCCGGATTCAGCTCATCTACACAGGGCCGAATAATAATAATTTCGCGTACCAAATCAGTCTGAATAATCTGGATGCGTACAGCGCGTATGACAGCTGGCAGACGGTGGTAAATATTGAACGCGAAGGCAATGTGGTCCTGACAGCGAAAAATCCGGTTCAGCGGCTTCCGGTAAAACAGAACAAGAATGCCATTTATCAGATGACGGCTCAGACGACCATGAACAGCGGAACCACGGATATTCAGGCTTCGCAGGTGGTATCGACTGCAGTCAGCCTGCCTGGAGGAGAAGGCATCGGAAAGCCGGAGTATCAGCTGGCAACCGCCTTCGGAAACAGACTTTTGAATGGCAGTGTCACTGTATCCGGTACGACGCTGGAGGATCTGACGATTGAGGTCAGTCTGACGTCGTCCGGCGCCATGACCACCCCGCCCATCTACCGCGCGGAACTGATTGGCGACTGGAAGGATACGAACGGCAGTGTGCAGACGGATACTGTACTGGCCCAGACCGATATTCTGACCGTATCCAGAGGAACCGCCACAGGAAACTTTACGGCGCTTCCGGAATACGTGGGAGACGCGACCAATATGCGGGTGCGTATCTGGTACGCGGCTTCGGGATTGGGACCGGTCTATACCTATGATATCGGCGTGGACGGTGATTCTGCAGACGCGAATTGTGATATGCATCAGCTGCTTGGCGTCACAGAAGAGGAGGACGGTACCAGGGCGGAACAGTGGCATAACACCAACAGCACTATCTGGGCGCGCAGAGGAAGTGACGCGGGATATCAGTTCTGCGATTACGCCCATGAGACCGGCATACTTTTCACCTGGCTTCCGAAGCCGGATCTGGTGGGAGCGGACAGCACCGAACGGATGAATCCGGACGCGAACGGCTGTTATACCTTCGAATGGGATAAGACCTTGGCGGCGACGGAAGACGCCCATTACCAGGTCTCCCTGACCGGTATCGACGCGGATGGCCGGGAGGTTATCATTCCGACAGACAGCTATTATACAGACAATACCAGCCGGAAGCTCTATATCGACGGCTCCGACTGGAACTACCAAAGCGTGAAGCTGAAGGTTACACGCATCGGAAGCGACAGGGGCACGACAAAATATATCGGTCTCTCTGGCACCGGCACCTATCTGGTTAAGGAGCGCCTGGAAGCGCCCGGACAGCCCTCCGTAACCAATGCGGATGAGAATGAACTGAACTATCAGTTAAGCTGGGCGGCCAATCTGTCCGAGGAAGGGCTGAAGGGCTACCAGGCCTATATTCAGACCTACGGAAGCGACGGCAGTCTCACGGACGCCATGCCCCTTGGCGGGCTGGTACCCGCAGGCAATTCCGGCGTGTACACAGAAACGGTGAACCTGGAGGATTACGCCGGCCAGAAGGTGGTTATCTACCTGAAGGCCATGGCCGTGGAGAACAGCCAGTATCTGGACAGCCTTCCCGGCGTCACCACAGAGCTTACGATCCCCAGCCGTCTGGCTGCGCCGAAGGTCAGCTGGCGTGCCGGTTGGAAATACGATAAACAGGTGCCGGTGACGGCTGCGGAGTTTCTGAACAGCCTGCAGATCAATCTGTCCGCTGGGCAGGACAGCATTCCGCCTGCGGGCAGCGCGTATCTGCTGTGCGCGTATATCTATGACAGCCAGGAAAAAGCACAGAACGCAAGCCTTACAAATCCCGGCGATTACCTTGCGGTATATCCGGTAAGCTATCAGGAAACCCGGGTTCCGGTACAGATGGATGTAAAGAGCAGTATGGAGTATTATCATGTACTGCAGAATCTGTCCATAGACTATGCCGGAAAATGGATTGCCTTCTACGCGCGGATCTCTTCCGGCAGCGGCAGCGTAAGCTCCGCGTGGACAAAAGCGGGAAAGGCATTCCGTCTGCCATACGTGAAGCTGGATACGCCGGATATAAGCTCTGATACCGTATGGACAGAGGTGGATGCACAGGTCAGCGATTCTCCGGATATCGCAGGACAGCCGGCAGAGCTTCCCTGGGAAGCAGAGCACACCCGGATCAACTGGAGCAGTGTGGACGGCGCTGAGGTATATGAGGTTACTTCGACGGAGAAAGCGGATATCAGCGGCGGAGCCGTGGATTTGACAAGAAATATCCGGATTCAGGAGAGCGGGGACAGCGTAACTGTAAGCCAGCAGTGGTCGGACCTGAGTGGCTATAACGTCAATGACTGGTCAGAAGCGGCAGTTAAGAAGACGGATGAAAATACCTGGCGCTTTGACCTGGCCTATCCGGATGTAATTGCGGGTGATATGGCGGCGCAGGGCTATTATGATACCCCGTCCGGAGCGAGAAGCTACTACACCGTGCAGGAGACAGCGGCGCTCTATGCCACCAGGAATGACGACGGCACCTGGAGCTATAGCCTGGAGCTTCCGGATATCAACAAACTGACGGCGAGGGATAAGGCAGAGGACGGCAATACGGAGGAAACCACCTTCCCCAATGAAAGCAGCCGAATCGTGAGCAAGGTGACCGTCCGGGCCAATGTGAAGGCCAACCTGTCAGAGAACCCGGCAGACCAGAGCGACGCCTACGCCGCGTCAGAGCGCGCAGAGGTGGAACTGAAATAAGATGAAACAGACCATAAAAAAGAAAGGAGGGGAGTCCCGTTGCAGCGAAAAGGAATGCGTGAACTAAGGAAAAACAGCCGTCAGGGTGTGTCTCTGGTCATCGTGCTGTGTGTATCAGCCTTCTTCGTGGCCTTTGCCGCAGCCATTCTGTATACAGCGGGACTTCTGACCTCCCAGAGCACCGGGCGGCTGAAGGAGGAACGGAGCTATCTGCTGGCCCAGAGCTTTGCGGAAGCTTTGGATAAGGAGCTTTCCGATTCGGACGCGTCCTTCTTTGAATTTGTGAACCGTTTTCTGGACGGAAATCAGTATGCGGAGGATACCCCCTACTCCTTTATGCCGGAGGGCACGGATCTTAAGAACCTGTATGCAGGCAGCGCCAAAAGTCTGGAAGGCTACGGCAACCTGCGTGTGACCCTGACCAAGGAAATTAACGAAAGTGAGAGCAGTGTCAGCCTCGGAGGCACAATCCCGGCGACGGGAGCCGGTAATTACGGGACGACCATTGCGGAGCTGGAGCGCATGACTGTGCGCCGCTATCTGGTGATAGTGGATGTGACGTCCTATTATGACGACATAACCTACACCTACAGCGCAGAATATACCCGGGAGCAGAAATACGCGTTGAATTTCTGGCAGGGGGAACAGAAGCTGGTATGGGAAAAGGGCTGGCATAAGGACACGGCTGTCGGACCGGTCTATGATCCGGATCCGACTAAGGATATCCGTTATGAGTATGACGCGTCCAATGTGACAGAATGTAAATTTGTGGAAAATACCTATACCGATACGGAGACTACCGATACGGAGCCGCCGGATCCGGAAGGAGGCGATACCAATGGGACCGATTAAAACACTGAGATCCCGTTCCGGGGATACGCTGGTGGAGGTTATGGCCAGCATCTTTATCTTCCTGCTGATGATGGGAATTCTCCAGGGAGCGGTATCCTACAGCAGCGCCTCCATGCGGAAAAATCAGGAAATCAGACAGGAAAACGCGGAGATTCTGAAAGAACTGAGCAAGGCCCAGGCTGAGCCCCGGGACGGCGGGAAGAATCAGCCGGTTGAGCTGGCGTTTCGCGCTGTCAATGCGGATTTTACCCAGATGGGTTCTGCTACAGGCTTTACCGTGGAAGTGGAGCTGTATCAAAAAAAGGCAAAGGATGTTTCCTTTCTTCTGTACCACCCACCGGAGAAGTCAGACGCTTCCGGCTCCGATGAGGACGGAGGTGACACGCCATGAGAAAAAAGAAGCATAGAATCCTGTGGGAACGCGCGGGAACGACGCTGGTGGAGACACTGGTATCCCTGCTTCTGATGAGCATTCTGATCGGTATGGCGGCCCGGGTGCTGAGCGGCGCTTACCGGGTGTATCTGCGGCTGCAGAAGACCCAGTACGCAGAGTCCATTCTGGATACAGCCATGACGGAGGTGCGAGATCTGGCAAATGAAGCCTGCGGCTATGTGAAGCTCTATCAGGATGGCGCGCAGATTGTGGATCAGCCTGGAAATAAGACCGGAACCGCCATGGAATTTCTGGATTCCAACGGCTACGTGGTGCTGATTTCCACTGACGGCTGTGAAAAGACCACCCTGTACCGGGGAAATGATCTGGAAAATGTCATTGGTACCCAGGAAGAGCTTTCAAAGGGGCGGCTGCTGGCCCGGTATTATAATCGTAAAAACGATGGCACCTATCTGTACACGGACGGTACCCAGCCGGTGGCCCGCGCGGCTGCGGAGGCCTACGGCGAGGGCTTTTATATGGGGTATTACCTGAAGGTGACCTACCGGGTACCGGATGAAACGGAAAACGGCGGGGCGTTGAGCTCTCTGGTTGCCGATGTGGCATTGTATCAGGATGAGAACTGCACAGAACTGGTAATTTCTGACACGGAAATCCTTGATTTTCGTTATAAAATAAAGTATAGTGAGGGTGTGACGGCAACGACTGTAATGAATAACACGCCGTAAGGCCGTACAAACAAGATATAGACGCCTGCCCGGGCGCTTATATAGAAAATATCTATAAAGAAAAAGGAGAAAAGAGAAATGTTTAAGAAACTCAAAGAGAACAAAAAAGGCTTTACACTGGTAGAGCTGATCGTTGTACTGGTAATTCTGGCTATCCTGGCAGCACTGCTGGTACCGGCACTGACTGGGTATATTGACAGAGCGAAGAAGAAATCCGTTATTGCTGAGACACGTCAGGCTGTAATGGCTGCACAGACACTGGTAGATGAGGCTTATACAAAGGTGGATGTTGGAGTTGCTATTACGGTAGGCAAAGATACAGGTACTGTAAAGTATTCTGAGATTAAAGATTTAGCAGAAGTTAAGGGTGAGATTACAGAGGTAACTCTGGACACTGCTGCAGATTCAAAAACACCGAATAAAGTAACAAAACTGGTTTATAAGAACTCTACATATACTTGTACATATGAGCCGGCTGGCACTAATAATAGCGATGGCGATTATAATGTAGCAAAAGTTACTAACTAAAAACTAGAATTTGATATTTTTATAAAAGAAAGGACCGTACCCCATGCCCACCCAGCACCCCGCCTCTGCACAACAGAATAAGGAAAAGCAACACCGCTGGCTCCGGCAGACCCTTACGGTTCTTTGTCTCGTACTTCTGGTGGTGGTCCTCTTGGCGCCCGGCGCGCTGGAGCTTCTGTACCGGGCGGACGCACTGACAGCGCTCCGGAACGCCCGGTCTGTAAGGATGGCGCTGGATGTGACCTCCACCGGGCAGTACGGCGGCAGCGCTCCCTTTGCGGATGCGGCAAAGCAGGGCGGCGTGGCCGAGGGCGTCTATGAGGACGTCCTTTTCTTAAGTAAGGCGCCGGGAGAATTCTGGATTCTTCAGACCGACGAGAGCGGTTACCGGGTGCAGAAATTTATCTATCAGGAGAACGAATACACGGTCTGGTATGACCGGAGCACCCATGTATACACCGTATACCATGACCGGCTGATGATCGGGGACGAGGATACCGATCCGTAAAAGCGCGGGAAGCGCACAGAACAAATTTTGATACAGCTATGAAAAGCAGGGCAGGACAAAAGTCCTGCGGGAAAAAGTAACACATTTGATATGACAGAATTAGTAATTTTAGAAGGAATTCTCTGGCTGATAAGGTTCCTCTTCGGAGCCTGCATCTTCAGCTTTTTAGGAGTGGTGGCCGATCGGCTTCCCCGAGATGAGGGAATCGTGAAGGGGCGGAGCCACTGTACAGCCTGCGGGCGGGTATTGATCCCGGCAGAGCTGATTCCCTGCGTAAGCTTTCTGGCTTTACGCGGACGCTGCAAGGGCTGCGGCACGCCGATCCCGAAACGGGCGTTCCTTGGCGAGCTGGCCGGAGGAGCGGCATGGATCCTGTGCGCGTGGCGCTATGGAGTTGGACACACCGGGCTGATTTCCCTGGAGGGCGCGGTGGTTTTTTGTTATCTTGGAATATTACTGGTGGTGGCCCTGATAGACTGGGACACCCAGATCATCTATAATCGATTTCACATAATCATAGCCATCCTGGCGGCGGCGCAGATCTTTCTGGTTCCGGAGCACGGAATCGGGGATCGTCTGCTCGGCGCGCTGATTGTGTCGGTTCCCATGCTGGTGCTGGCGCTGATCGTGCCGGGAGCCTTCGGCGGCGGCGACATCAAGCTTATGGCGGCGTCCGGGCTTTTTCTCGGCATGGACGCCATTGTCTGCGCCATGTTTTTCGGCCTGCTTTCCGGCGGCGGTTACGCGGCCTTTATGCTGGCCGCAAAACGGCTGAAAAAGAGCGACCAGTTCGCTTTCGGGCCTTTTCTGGCCTTTGGCCTGGCGGTGGCAGCCCTCTGGGGCGACCAGATCGCAGCCTGGTATCTGAGCGCACTGTAGAAGCGACAGTGAAATGATTTACATAATATAGAATACATAGGAGAAGCTTTACTTCATTTACATAAAGGAGAACAACAGATGGCCCGTTTTCAATATGTCGCGAAGGACATGAAGGGAAAAATAAAAAAAGGAACGGTCGAGGCAGCCAGCGAAAAAACACTGACCGCGGATCTGCTGGGGGACGGCCTGTATCTGGTGGAGGCGAAGAACCTGACGGAAGCCCGGGGTCATAAAAGACTTAAGCCTAAGCAGCTGGCGTCTTTCTGCCGGGAGCTGTCCACGCTTCTGGCTTCCGGCGTCAGTCTGGTGCGGGCGCTGGATATCATTTCCGGACAGGAGGGTATCCCGGCGGCGGAGCGTGAGGTCTACGACGCGGTGTTGACGGATCTTCGAAAAGGAGTCAGCCTGTCCGAGGCCATGGAGAACCGGCAGGCCTTTCCGGAGCTGATGGTGGGTATGATCCGCTCCGGCGAGGGCAGCGGTAACCTGGATCAGGTGACCGGACGCCTGGCCATCCAGTATGAAAAAGAGCATAAGCTGAATCAGCAGGTGAAATCCGCCATGACCTATCCGACGGTGCTGCTGGTCTTAAGCGTGGCGGTGGTCATCCTGATTGTGACCTTTATCCTGCCCCAGTTCCAGAGTCTTTTTGACGAGATGGACAGCCTGCCCTGGATTACGAATATGCTGATTGCCATATCGGATTTTCTGGTACAGAGGTGGTATGTGGCGCTGCTCGCCGTATTCATTTTCGTGGCGCTGGTGCGGCTGATTATCGGAATTCCGGCGGTGCGCCGGGGGGTGGACTACGCGAAGGTCCATGTGTGGGGCTTCGGAAAGCTGTATCAGGTCATTTACACAGCCCGGTTCGCGCGGACCTTAAGCAGCCTCTATTCCAGCGGTATGCCCCTGGCCCAGGCCATCGGCATCGCAGGCGAGACCGTAGGCAACCTGTATGTGCAGGAGCAGTTTGACATGGTGGTGACCCAGGTGCGAAGCGGCGTGGCCCTGTCCCGGGCCCTTCATGAGGTGGACGGCCTGCTTCTGAAGCTCTCCAGTACCATTCTGGTGGGCGAGGAGAGCGGTCGGCTGGACGTGATGCTGGATTCCGTCGCGGCCACTCTGGAGGATGACGCGGAACAGGCTACGAAGCGGATGGTGACGCTCCTGGAGCCGATTCTGATTATTTTCATGGCTCTGGTGGTAGGTATGATTATGATTGGCGTGATGCTGCCGATTTACCAGTCCTACGCAGCCATCGAAAACGCGTAACGGAGAATGAAAACAAAGGATATGGAAATAATTTACAAGGAGAACGATCATGAGTGACGCGGTCATTGTACTGAGAGAAGAATGCATCCTTGCGGCGGAGGGGAAAGCCGGACGCATGCCGAAGATCACAAAAGCGCACCGGATTCCGGTGGAAGGCTTCGGCAATACGATGGAGCAGTGGAAAAAGGCTCTGGAAACCTGTCTGGAGAGCCTGCATGCGGATCATGTGAAGCTGGTGCTTCCGGCTTCCTACTCTTCCGCGCGGATTACCCAGGTTCCCTACGCCACAGGAAAGCAGCTTGGGAAGATAGCGAAAAATGTCATGCAGGAAAATGAGAGCGAGGGCGTCGCTGACTATTCGGTGGTGCAGGGGGATAAGAAGCAGGGCTTAAGCCTGTGCTGCGGCAGCACCTCGGAGAAGTTCTTAAGCGATCTCACAGCCATTACCCGGGAGCTGGGAATCCCGGTGGACGCGGTGTCTGTGCCGCTGGAGGGCTACTTAAGGCTCATGTCCCAGCTGAAGGAGTGCCGGAACCGCACAGCCATCTATCTGATCTTTGAGGACAGCAGTGTGACCAGCCTGCTCTATCGGGACGGCGTCTACCAGTATTCCACCAGAAGCCGGATTTTCAGCGAGCGGGGAACCCTGGATTTCGGTACGGAGATCGTCCGGAATATCTCCGGTATCCGGCAGTTCTACGCCACCATGAATGCCGATATGCCCATTACAGATGTTTACTATACAGGCTGCGCGCCGGATGATTTCGAGGCAAGTCTGGACGGCATCCGTGCCATGAACCTGGAGGTCCGCCCGCTGGAGGTAAATCTTCCCTTCGACGCCCCCGGAAATCCGGGAGACTGGCTGGCCTGTATCGGAGCCATGATTACCGATAAGAAGAATATCAATCTGTATGACCGCTGGCTTGCGGATCAGAAGAAGGACGGGGTCGGAAAAGTCCATTTCGGAAAAGAACTGGTTCCCCCGGCAGTGACATTGGCGGTCTGCCTGGTGCTGTTTGCGGGCGTGGCGGTCTGGAATGGGGCCACATCAGCCAGAATCCGGAAAATGGATCGCTGGATGCAGGACTCTGCGGTGCAGGAACAGTACCGGCAGGCTGAGGAGCGGAAAAATTACAGCGCTTCCTTAAGTCAGTCCATTGCCCAGGTGAACCGGATGGAAGATAATCTGGCCACCTATCCGGATCTGACGGAAGGCGTGATCCGGGAGATCGAGGACGTCAGTGGCCGGGATATGGACGTGAAGATTCAGGGACTGGACATGGAGACAGGCACTCTGACCTTCAACGCGGTCAGCCGTCAGGTCATTGACATCCCGGGCTATGTGAGCCGTCTTACGACCACGGGTCTGTTTGAAGAAGTAAATTATACCGGTTATTCCTACGGGGATAACGAATATACATTGTCGCTGTCCTGCGTTCTCGCGGCAGCCGATGCCGGGGAGGTGCAGTAAATGAAGCTGGATACGGAATTAAAGCCGGGCGATATCGTCCTGTTAAAGGGACTGGGCTGCGTCCTGATTGTGGTGCTTTTCATGCAGCTTCTGATTTTCCCGGGACTGAATAAGCACGAGGATCTGAGCGCTTCCCTGGAGGCGAAGACAGCGCAGAAGCAGGAGATGGAGGACGCTATTGCAAATATACCTGCGGTGGAGGAAACCATCGCAAAGCAGGAGGAGACCCTGAAGGCGGCGCAGGATCAGTACTATGGCCTGATGGAAAATCAGGAGATCGATGAGCTGGTGACCGGCGTGGTGCTGAACCATAGTCTGTTCCCGGTGTCCTTAAGTATTGCGGAGACCCGGGACGCGGTGCCGGACGCTTATTTCCTGTCGGAACGGGCGGTGGCTGCGGACGCCGCAGAGAACTCCGATCCGGACACAGCCGCAGCGGAGCTGGACGGTGAGGAGGACAGCGGGGACAGTGCGGACACAGTGACGCCGGTGTACGCACAGTACGTACACATCACCGACGTGAGCCTGACCGTGCGGGGAAGCGAGGATATGATTCGCAGCTTCTTAAATGATATTGCGGTGGATTATCCGGGACTTCAGGTGCGTTCCTTCACCATGCAGGAGGGCACTTATCTGAATGAAAATCTGGATTCGGTGGATACGACCACCTGTAGCTGCGTCATCGCGGTATATACCTGCGGCGACGCGTCCAGTACAGGAGAGGAGACGGCACAGTGAATACAAACTTACGAATCGGAGACGTCTTAAAGGAAAAAGGATATGTAACGGATGAGCAGATGAACCAGGCCCTGGCCTATCAGAAGGAGCACCGGGACATGCGCGTGGGCCAGATTCTACGTGAACTGGGCTTCGTGACGGAGGAGAAGGTGCTGGACGCCCTGGCCAGCAGGCTGCAGCTGCGCATCGTGGATGTGGCCCAGCTGCCGGTGGATGTGAAGGCCGTAGCCATGGTAAGCAGAGAACTTGCGGAAAAGAATCTCCTGCTTCCTATCAGCGTCCAGGAGCATCATATGGTGCTGGCGGTTAATGACCCGCTGAACTATTTCGCTCTGGAGGAGGTCCGGCAGCAGACCGGCTGCCAGCTGGAGATCTGCCTCTCAGAGGAGGAACCCTTAAGAAAAGCGGTTTCCTATTATTTCGCGGAGGTCAGCGCCCGTCAGGCGGCCAGCCAGGCCAACGTGGGCTTTACCACCACGGCGGCGGACGATCTGGAAATCGAGGATCTGGAGAACAGCGACGATGAAGCGCCGATAATCCGCCTCTTAAACAGCCTTCTGGAGCGTGCCATTAAGACCGGCGCCAGCGATATCCATATCGAGCCCTTTGAAAATGAGACCCGGGTGCGCATGCGTATTGACGGCGTCATTATGGAATATGTGACCATTCACCGGAACATCCACGCGCCTCTTATCGCCCGTATCAAGATTCTGGCGAATCTGGATATCGCTGAGAAGCGTGTCCCCCAGGACGGCCATTTCCGGGTAAAGCTGGATGAGGGCAATATCAACATCCGTGTGTCCGTGCTGCCCACAGTCTTCGGCGAGAAAGCGGTGCTGCGTATTCTGGCTTCGGCGGCCCATCTGGATCACGCCGATCATTTCGGTATGGATGATTTCAGCTACAACCAGTTCGCACCCATGCTGAATTACCCCAACGGTATCATTTACATTACCGGCCCCACCGGAAGCGGTAAGTCCACTACACTGTATATGGTGCTGGATTACCTGTCCGGCCGGAAGGTGAATATCTCCACCATCGAGGATCCGGTGGAGAAAAATATTCCCGGCATCAACCAGACCCAGGTCAATGTGACCGCGGGTATGACCTTCGATGTGGGTCTGCGCGCCCTGATGCGTCAGGACCCGGATATTATCATGGTGGGCGAGACCCGTGACGGCGAGACTGCCGGTACTTCGGTCCGGGCGGCCATCACCGGTCATATGGTGCTTTCCACCCTGCATACCAACGACGCGGTGTCCAGTATCGTGCGACTGCAGGATATGGGCGTGGAAACCTATCTTGTGGCCAATTCCCTGGTGGGACTGGTGGCCCAGCGACTGCTTCGGAAGGTCTGCCCCAGCTGCGCCAGGGAGATGGAGACCACCGAGCAGGAGCGCTTATTTCTGGGCCGGGATGTGAAGAAGATTCACCGGGGCATGGGCTGCTCCCACTGCAATCATACAGGCTACAGCGGACGAATCGCAGTTCATGAAATTCTTCCGGTTAACAATGAGATTCGGCGGATGATCGTGGATCACGAAACCATCGAGGAGATCACGAAATATGCTGTCGAGCATCAGCATATGCGGACCCTGAAGGAGAGCGGTCTCATTCTGGTGAAGGAGGGCGTGACCACGCCGGAGGAGCTGATGAAAATCAGCTATGGAGAGTAAGATGACAGATATCTGTGAGATTATCCGGGACGCCCGGAAAAAAGGCGCGTCCGACATTCATATTTCCGAGGCAATGCCCATGTGGTACCGGGTAAATGGACGGCTTCAGGCGGCAGAGCTGCAGCCCTCGCCGGAGGAGGTGCGTTCCCTTCTGCTTTCGCTCTTAAGCGAGCGGCACCGGGCAGCCTTTGAGGCGGGCGAGGATGCGGATTTTTCCCTGGAGACCCCGGAAGGAGAGCGGCAGCGCGTGAATGTGTTCCGGCAGCAGAAGAAGCTGGCGGCCACCATACGACTGCTGAATGGGCGGATTCCCTCTTTGGAGGAGCTTAAGATGCCCACCACCCTTTATGAGATGGCCAAACAGCCCAGAGGCCTGATTCTGGTCACCGGCCCCACCGGCAGCGGTAAATCCACCACCCTGGCGGCCATGATCGAGTATCTGAACCGGAATCTGGATCGACATGTGATTACCATCGAGGATCCCATCGAGTACCGGTATGAGAGTAAGCGCTCCCTGATTCACCAGCGGGAGGTGGGCGAGGATGTAGGAAGCTTCGCGTCAGCCCTTCGAAGCGCGCTCCGTGAAGACCCGGATGTGATTCTGGTGGGCGAGATGCGTGACTACGAGACCATTTCCGCAGCGCTTCTGGCCGCGGAGACCGGTCATCTGGTGCTGTCCACCCTGCATACCACCGGCGCGGCCCAGACCGTGGAGCGTATCATCGACGCCTGCCCGGCGGAGGGCCAGAACCAGGTGCGCATCCAGCTGGCAGGCACCTTGAAGGGAATCGTCAGCCAGTGCCTGATTCCCTGTGGCGGAGGCGTAACCCGTATCGCCGCCACAGAGCTTCTTGTAAGCACCGACAGCATCCTGAACCTGATCCGCGAGGGCAAGACCCATCAGATCCCGTCCATGATGCAGGTAGGCGCCGATAACGGCATGCACACCCTGAATATGGACCTGGGCCGCCTGGTCCGGGAAGGCTATATCACCCGGGAGGACGCGCTGAGCTATACAAATAACAAGGCGGAGATCGCCCAGTATCTCTAAAAGCATCAGGAAAATGCTTTCCGGTATCCGGAGAGCATTTTTTAAATGCCGGATTGCGAAGCGGCAGGCTTTGTGCTAAGATAAAAGAAATATGGCTATTATTAGGAGGGTTAAGATAAAATGGAACAGTATAAGAAAGAATTCATAGAATTTATGCTTATCTGTTTTTGAAGATTCCTCTACTCTTTAGAAAAGCTTGATTTTAAAGGCTTTTTAGACATCATAGCATCTTTAAAAGTATTGTATTTTATCGAAAAATATCGCATCGTAGTAAAAAAAGTGTGTAGTAAAGTGTGTAGTGGATTGTAGGAAGGATATACCAAATATCATATTTAACTGAGAAAAAGTCTATGTAGATGTAGAAATACAAATACATAGACTTTTATTTTAAGTAACTTTAAATTCGGCCTTTTAGGCTGAGGACAAATCACAAGGAAACATATATGATTATTTGGGAAACTAAAAGTTATAATGCGGTAAATAAAATGAACGAATAAGGAGGAGAATATGAACTTTGTGGTAAGAACGCCGTTGCGGTTGAATTTGGAAAATCCGGAACAGGCCGAAATCTATCAGGTGATGAAGAATCTGAACAGGGATATTTACAAATCTCAGAATCAATTTATTGTAGAAGCTTTGAAGCATTACATCAATTACAGTGGAGCAGATACTTTGACAGAACAAGAAGAGTCAGAAAAAAGGAAATATGTGACAGTGGAAGAACAGGAGTTGATGAAAGAAGAACTGAAAGAAGAGTTGCGAAAGGAACTTCTGGATGAGACACGGGCAGAGGTTGTAAAGCTTTTGGGCCAATATGCAGCAGGTAGTCGAGAAAAATAAATTGATGCTAATAGATGGTGTCAAAACCGGAAAGTGGGGTCAAAAAGTAGCACTCTTTAGAAAAAGCAGGGTCAAAAAGTGATGCCAATAGAAAAAACAGAGCGAAAAGAGGCATCATAAAGTAATGTCAAAACCGGAAAATGACACCCAAAAGCGGTGTCAAAACAACAAAATGGTGTCAGAAAATGGCACCATTTTGTTATGCCAGGGGTTTTAGGGGATTTTCCCCTAACCAGAGGGTATTTGGACGGTGACGTCACAAATGCGTATCTGGCCGTAGACCCCCTAGGGGCTACGATGAATAATAGCATTGAACATAAAAATACCATCCTACAGTAAAGCTGCAAGATGGCATCAATCTTTGTAATGAGTAGCAATATCTTCAATGTTACAGTCCAGAATATTACATAAGGTGTTTATGGAGTTCATGCTTATACCTTCATTATTCCGGAGGCGATGTAATAAGGACTTACTGAGATTATATTTCTGAGTGAGGTCATATTGTGTAACGCCTTTCGATTTCATTGTAACCCACAATTTATCATACTTAATCATAGAATACTACCTTTAAGTCTTGTAATAACTCAATATTAACCCTATAATTAGTATGACCAAAGGTTCTATTTTCAGACCCTATAATTATACTATGGAGGAAATGTGATGATATGGAAAGGTTTGAATTGTTTGAGTATTTAGGAAAAAGAAATGATAAAGAAGCTACGATATACCGTTGTGGATATTACATAGTCAATCGGTATTGTAATAAAGTGGAGAGCGGATCAGTGAGCGATACATTTTATACTATATATGACAAGATATTTTTAAAGATTGATGTGTTGTTGAAAGAAAATAGACAGTATTTTAATGTGTATAGAATGAAAATTCTATCAGATAATCAACTTGAAAAGATAGAATGTATTACAAATTACTTAGAAGATATCAGTGAGGAATTGGTAGAAGCGATTATGAACATTGATAAGTATGACCCGGGAGAATGTACGCTAGACGCATTTTTAGCAGAATTAAAAGGGTAATATCTTAGAAAAGGACAGCTCTAAGGGGTTGTCCTTTTTGCATCGTAAAGTGCGTGTCAGACGCGCAGAAAGACGTCTTTTGCGGTATAAAATTCATTGCTCAAAAAAAATATACTGTTTACATAATAGATGTAACAGGAGGTGGAGTGCGTATGGAAGAAAAAGCAAAAGAGAAGGCATTGCTGAACGTAAAGGAGTTCTGTGAATATCTTGGGATTGGCCAGACAAAAGCTAGAGAACTTTTAAATGATCCGGCAAATGGATTCACAGTGAGAATCGGTAATCGTTTATATGCTCATCGTGGAAAATTAGATACGTGGCTGCTGAATCATATTTTATGATGGAAAATCTGAGAACTGGAAAGCCATGTAATACGGATTGAAACGCATAAGAATTTATGGTAAAATAGGGAGGATATTTGGAATCCTTCCTATTTTTGCTAGGAAGGAGGCACAAATGGGAAAATCCCTTAATGGTAAAGAATTAGGCAAAGGTATCTCACAACGAAAGGATGGATTGTATCAGGGGCGCTTTGTAAATCGTTTTGGTAAAAAACAAACGCTTTATGCAAAAACATTAAAAGACATAAGACAGAAACTCAGAAATGCCCAGTACGAAGATGAAAAAGCTCTGAATGTCGTGACGAAAGAAATAACGCTGGATGAATGGTATAAGGTCTGGATGGCTACTTGTAAGAAAAATTGCAGAGAATCAACCAAGGCCACTTATGCAGGGCAATATAAGCGGGTTCAAAAGGCACTTGGCTGGAGAAAACTAACTTCCCTGAATTTGATTATTATACAGCAGGCAATCAATGAACTAGGAACAGACAATCAGAGAAAAGAGACAAAAAAGATTCTGGTGGATATGCTGAGTAAGGCAGTAGATGCAGACTTATTGATAAAAAATTCGGCCAGAATGGTTAATACCGTTATTTCTAAGGAAGAAAAGAAAGAACGAAGGGTTTTAACAATAAGAGAAACATCAATATTCCTAGAGTATACGAAAGATACATTTTATTATGATTTGTATATACTGGCACTGGAAACTGGAATGCGTATAGGTGAATTGATGGGATTAAAGTGGTCAGAAATTGATTACGATAAAAGCGTTCTTTATGTCAGGCGTTCTCTATGCTATTTTCGTAGAGATGGCAAATATGTTTTTGAATGGCATGATACAAAAACTCATAACAGCAAAAGGGTGATTCCGCTTACGAAACAGGCTGTAAAGGCTTTAAAAAGGCAGTGGATTCGCAGACAGTCGATATTGCTGAAAAACGCTTCAGAGGTACAGGAGGAATACAGGGATCTGGTATTTGTAACTAAAAATAATCGACCTACACAGCAGTTTATCGTGGCAGAATGTATTGATGTGGCGATAAGGCGTATTAGAAAAGACTATCCGGAATTTGAAGGATTTTCACCGCATTGTTTTCGACATACATTTGCAACAAGAGCAATTGAGCGAGGAATGCAGCCGAAGATCTTGCAGAAACTTCTGGGGCATGGTTCCTTACAGACAACAATGGATCTGTACTGTCATGTGACGGAGGATACTCTTTATGATGCAATGAGCCTGATGGACACAGCAGTATGAAAAGTGTGTAAAAAGTGTGTAGTAGAGCAATTCAGAAAAATATGAAGGGTAGAAAACCCTTGAAAACAGGAGGCTTTTGGATAAAATGGAACAGTATAAGAAAGAATTTATTGAATTTATGGTAGAGTCGGACGTGCTGAAGTTCGGCGAGTTTACGTTGAAGAGCGGCAGAAAGTCCCCGTTTTTTATGAACGCGGGCGCTTATGTGACCGGCTCCCAGTTAAAACGGCTGGGCCAGTATTACGCGAAGGCCATCCATGACAAGTACGGCGACGACTTCGACGTGCTGTTCGGACCGGCCTATAAGGGTATTCCCTTAAGCGTGGTTACCGCCATTGCCTACAGCGATCTGTACGGCAAAGAGGTCCGCTACTGCTCAGACCGGAAGGAAGAGAAGGATCACGGCGCGGACAAGGGAAGCTTTCTGGGAAGTAAGCTGAAGGACGGCGACCGTGTCGTTATGATCGAGGACGTAACTACCTCAGGCAAATCCATGGAGGAAACCGTACCGAAGGTAAAGGGCGCGGCTGACGTGGAGATCGTGGGTCTGATGGTATCCCTGGACCGCATGGAGGTCGGCAAGGGCGGTGTGAAATGCGCTCTGGACGAGGTAAAGGATCTGTACGGCTTTGAGACCAACGCCATTGTTACCATGGCGGACGTGGTAGAGCACCTCTACAACCGTCCCTGCCAGGGCAGAGTTCTCATTGATGACACGTGTAAGGCGGCAATCGACGCATATTATGAACAGTACGGCGCAAAATAAGGAGGCAATTGCATGAACGAAAAAGCATATAAGACCATGACCCAGACCGGCGCAGGCTCTATTGCCGTCGGCATTATCATGCTGGTAACCGGTATCGTAACAGGAATCCTCTGCATCGTCAACGGCGCAAGACTTCTGAAGAATAAGTCAGATCTCATGTTTTAGGACGGATACGGGGCAGAATGAAAAAGAGAGATTCCAGAGACAGACTGAGGCAGGGAGGGCGCGTACTGCTGCTGATTTATCTGGCGTGCGTCGTCTATTTTATGTTTTTTTCAGAGGCCTATGGAAGAACCGATGTCAGTCCGGATTACCGATATAATCTGGTGCTGTTTCGGGAGATCCGGCGTTTCTGGCAGCACCGGGACATCCTGGGGACGTCCGCGATGCTGATCAATATTGTGGGAAATGTAGCCATGGTGATTCCTTTCGGATTCGCCGTGCCGCTGCTTTTTCCGTCTGCGCGGAGAATGGAGCGCACCATCATCCTGGCGTTTCTGGCAAGCCTTCTGGCAGAAACCTTCCAGTTAATCCTGCGGGTAGGCTGCTTCGACGTGGATGATCTGTTGCTGAATACCATGGGGGGAGCCATCGGCTACCTGTTGTTTGCATGGTTCTGGCATATATGGAGAAAGAGAAATGGTGAGAAGAAGTTATAAATTTACCGATAAAAAGCATACAAAACAGGGTCTTCTTTCGGTGGCCTGCGGAGGGACAGCGCTGATTCTGACGGCAGCGTCCCTGTCGCTTGCCTATCAGAGGTCAGGTCAGGCCGGAAGCATCGTGAGTCTCTTAGGAGTATTTGCCATGCTGGCCAGCGTCGTCGGGTTCGTACTGGCGCTTCGGGGCTTTCAGGAAGAGGACGTCTATGTGATCTCTTCCCAGATCGGCGTGGTTGTGGACGGACTTCTGTTTATTCTGTGGGCGATGGTATGCGTGATAGGAATGTAGGAGGAGTATAGATGGCAATGGAAGAAATCAGAGAGCGCTATGAGCTTGCGATGGAGCGGATACGGGCAATGAAGCAGGAAAAGACCGTGTCGGCTCCATTTTACGCATATTTTCAGAAAATGGCGGATTTTATATTGGAAATGGACGCGTACCGGGCGAGTGTGGAGAAGGGAGAGCCGGAACGGCTGAGTCTGGCTGAATTACAGGAGCAGAACCGGCGGCTGTACGGCGACGTGGCAGGCGGGACTTACAGGGAAAGCTATGCCAATCCGACGGGAGCAGTGGAAAAGCTTGGCGAGGGTTACGGACAGCTTCTTAGCTTTGTATACACGGAGCTGCGTGGCATGATCATCTGGGCGGTGGAAGGCCGTCTGACCGATATGACGGTCACCGCCGAGCTTTTTATCGAGCTGTATAATGCCTTTGAGGAAGATACGCCGTCCGTGGAGAAGCTGAAAGAAATCCTCTACTGGCATATGAGTGATTACTGCGATGTATTTATCCCGGATCGGATTCGGGAGCAGCTGGATCCGTCTCTGGATTTCGCGGCGAAGCTTATCCGCGGGGCAGATCTCAGTGATCCGCGTTATCTGTACCGTTTCGGCGAGTACATTACGGAAAATGAGCTGGGCGTCAGCCGCTTTCTGGCCGGACTGTCCCAGAGCGAGATTGACGCCATGGCGTCCACCTTTACCGAAGGCTATCGGATGGGCTTCGTGGCGGCAGGTATCGATCTGAGTAAAAAGAAGACGGTTAATATCCGCTATGCCCTGGGCTTTGAGCGGGTGGTGAAGGCGGCCATCGGTCAGTTTGAGGCTATGGGTCTTGAAAGTATCATTTACCGGGAAGCCCGTCACAGTATCAACCGGCGTCCCCAGGGAAGCCCGGGCTATGTAAGCTCTAAGCCGTCCAAGCAGTATGAGTTTGATCACCGGGAGGACATGGCCCTTTATCTGGATAAGAAACTGAACGAGCGGCGTTTAAGTGTGCTGCACAGCGCCTACGAGGAGTATAAGGATCTGGCGGCAGTCCATGCGGGGCCTGCAGTCATGGAGATCTTTGGCGAGCATCCGTTTATGCCCGAGAGCTGTCCGGCGGCCCTGCATCTGGACGCAAAGCAGCAGGAGATCATGGTGACGTACAACAGTGAGGCAGGCCAGCTGGTGAACCGCTACATCCCCGGCGACCAGCGCAGCTTTACAATTATTGCCTGGCCCATTCCGGAGATTGGCGATAATTACGAAGAGATTTTCCGGGAAATTGTGAAGATCAACAACCTGGATTATCACCTGTATCAGGGCATCCAGCAGAAGCTCATCGACGCCCTGGACCAGGGCGAGTACGTCTATGTGAAGGGCGCGGGGGCGAACCGGACGGAGATGTATGTGCAGCTGTGGCAACCGGAGAATCCGGCGAAGGAGGCCATCTTCGAGAACTGTGTGGCCGATGTGAATATCCCGGTGGGCGAGGTGTTTACCTCTCCGAAGCTGACCGGTACCCACGGTACGCTTCATGTGAGCCAGGTCTATCTGAATGAACTGAAATATATGGATTTGGAAATCCGTTTTGAAGATGGAAAAATCACGTCCTACAGCTGTAAGAACTTCGACGATGAGACCGAAAATCAGAAGCTCCTGAAAGCGAATGTACTCTTTAACCATGAGACTCTGCCCCTGGGCGAATTTGCCATCGGCACCAACACCACAGCCTATATGGTGGCGAAGCGCTATGATATCGGCGCGAAGCTTCCGATTCTGATTGCGGAGAAGATGGGTCCCCATTTCGCAGTGGGCGACACCTGCTACTCCTGGTCCGAGGACAATCCGGTGTACAATCCCGACGGCAAGGAGATTATTGCCCGGGATAACGAGTGCTCCCTGCTTCGGAAGACCGATGTATCCAAAGCCTATTTCAACTGTCATACGGATATTACGATTCCCTATGACGAGCTGGATTGCATCCGGGTGGTAAGACCGGACGGAAGCAGAATTCCGCTGATTGAGAAGGGAAGGTTTGTGCTGCCGGGAACCGAAGAACTGAATAAGCCGTTTGACGGAATGTAGAAAAGAAATAAGCAGTTTCGAAATTTTGTATGTTTTAGGTGTTGACAGAGAGTGTGATACCCTGTAAACTGGATTTATAAGTAAAACAAAAAGAAAATTAGGTATTTATAAGAAAAACTAATTAATACTTATTGGAAACAAAGTACCGTTCAGCCGGAAAGTTATTTCCCGCTAGGAACAGAAGAACGAAGGAGGTTCGCAGTTATGGCTAAGGTAGGTATTGTGATGGGCAGCGATTCCGATATGCCGATCATGAAGAAGGCGGCGGATGTGCTGGAGCAGCTTGGCGTGGAGTTTGAGATGACCATTATCTCAGCGCACCGGGAGCCGGATGTATTTTTTGAGTATGCGAAGAGCGCGGAGGAGAAGGGCTTCAAGGTGATCATCGCGGGCGCAGGTATGGCAGCCCATCTTCCGGGCATGTGCGCGGCAATTTTCCCGATGCCGGTCATTGGTATTCCCATGCACACCACATCCCTGGGCGGCAGAGATTCCCTGTACTCCATCGTACAGATGCCTTCCGGCATCCCGGTAGCGACGGTGGCTATCAACGGCGGCGTGAACGCAGGCCTGCTGGCTGCGAAGATTCTGGCAACCTCTGATCCGGAGCTGCTGGCACGTCTGAAGGCCTACTCCGAGGATCTGAAACAGCAGGTAGAGAAGAAGGATGCGCGGCTGAAAGAGGTAGGATACAAAAACTACTAAAAACTGTAGGAAACACCATGGTCACTAAATTCATGCGGCGCTTGCCGCTTGCATTCATTAAGTGTCCAGGTGTAGATTCGCACTAGGCTCGAAAACACCTCGCCAAGTGCTCATACTAGGAGGATAATAAAATGGATTACAAGAACGCAGGCGTAGATATTGAAGCAGGTTACAAGTCTGTAGAACTGATGAAGGAGCATATCAAGCGGACCATGCGTCCCGAAGTGCTGACCGGTATCGGCGGCTTCTCCGGCGCATTTTCCATGGAAGCATTCAAAAATATGGAGCAGCCGACGCTGGTGTCCGGCACTGACGGCGTGGGAACCAAGCTGAAGCTGGCATTTCTTATGAACAAGCATGATACCGTCGGCATCGACTGCGTAGCTATGTGTGTCAACGATATCGCCTGCGCAGGCGGAGAACCGCTGTTCTTCCTGGACTATATCGCATGCGGAAAGAATATCCCGGAGAAAATCGCTACCATCGTAAGCGGCGTGGCAGAGGGCTGCCGTCAGTCTAATGCAGCGCTCATCGGCGGCGAGACCGCTGAGATGCCGGGCTTCTATCCGGTAGACGAGTATGACCTGGCCGGCTTCGCGGTAGGCGTGGTAGATCAGAAGGATCTGATCACAGGCGCATCCATCAAACCGGGCGACGTACTGGTGGGTATGGCTTCCTCCGGCGTACACAGCAACGGCTTCTCTCTGGTAAGAAAGGTATTTACTATGAAGGAAGAGTACCTGAATACTTACTTTGAGAGCCTGGGCAGAACCCTGGGCGAGGCCCTCATCGAGCCGACCAAGATCTATGTGAAGGCTCTGCGCACCGTGAAAGAGGCCGGCGTGACCATCAAGGGCTGCAGCCACATCACAGGCGGCGGTTTCTACGAGAACGTACCGCGTATGCTGCCGGAGGGCGTGCGTGCCATGATCAAAAAGGACAGCTACGAGGTTCCGGCGATCTTCCACATGCTGCGTGAGGATGGCCGCATTGAGGAGCAGATGATGTACAATACCTTCAACATGGGTATCGGTATGGTGATGGCCGTAGATCCGGCTGACGTGGACAAGTGCGTAGCAGCAGTCCGTGAGTCCGGCGAGACTCCGTACATCCTGGGTGAAATCGCTGCGGGCGAAAAAGGAGTGACCTTATGCTAAAGGTAGCAGTACTGGTATCCGGCGGCGGCACGAACCTGCAGGCCATTCTGGACGCCATAGATGAAGGAAAAATCCGTAATGCCAGGATCGTCTCCGTTATCAGCAATAATCCGAACGCCTACGCCCTGGAGAGGGCAAAAAAGCATGGCGTTCCGGCGGTCTGCATTACCAGAAAGGCATGCGGAAGCACGGAAGCATTTAACGCGGCGCTTTTAAAAGCCCTGAAGGACTGCGGCGCTGAGCTTATTGTTCTGGCAGGCTGCCTGGTGGTGATTCCGAAGGAAATCATTCACGCGTACGAGGGACGCATCATCAACATCCATCCGTCCCTGATTCCGTCCTTTTGCGGCACCGGCTTCTATGGTCTGAAGGTGCATGAGGAGGCCCTGAAGCGGGGCGTCAAGGTGACGGGAGCCACCGTACATATCGTAGACGAGGGAACGGACACAGGCCCAATCCTTTTACAGAAGGCCGTGGAGGTAAAAGAAGGAGATACACCGGAGATTCTGCAGCGGCGTGTCATGGAGGAGGCGGAGTGGATTCTGCTGCCGAAGGCTATCGACATGCTCGCCAATAAGGAGGCATAACCTATGAAGATTTTAGTCGTTGGCTCAGGCGGACGGGAGCATGCGCTTTGCTGGAAGATCGCCCAGAGCCCCAAAGCCGAGAAAATATATTGCGCGCCGGGCAATGCCGGTATCGAGGAGTACGCCGAGTGCGTGCCCATTGGAGCCATGGAATTTGAGAAGCTGGCGGCTTTCGCAAAAGAGAACGCCATTGATCTAACTGTAGTCGGCATGGATGATCCGCTGGTAGGCGGCATCGTGGACGTCTTTGAGAAGGAAGGTCTTCGTATCTTCGGACCCCGTGCCAACGCGGCGATCCTGGAAGGATCCAAGGCATTTTCCAAGGACCTGATGAAAAAATACGGCATTCCCACAGCGGCATATGAGAATTTCGACGACCCGGAGAAGGCTCTTGCTTATCTGGAAACCGCGGATTTCCCCATTGTACTGAAGGCTGACGGTCTGGCTCTGGGAAAAGGCGTACTGATCTGTAATAATCTGGAAGAAGCAAAAGCAGGCGTGCAGACCATCATGCTGGACAAGCAGTTTGGCGCCGCGGGCAATCAGATGGTCATCGAGGAGTTCATGACCGGACGCGAGGTATCGGTCTTAAGCTTCGTGGATGGCAAGACCATCAAGTGTATGACCTCCGCTCAGGATCACAAGCGTGCCCTGGACGGCGATCAGGGACTGAATACGGGCGGAATGGGAACCTTCTCCCCCAGTCCCTTTTATACAGAAGAAGTAGATAAGTTCTGCAAGGATCACATTTACCAGGCGACCGTAGACGCCATGCGCGCGGAAGGAAGAGAGTTCAAGGGCGTTATCTTCTTCGGACTGATGCTGACCCCGAAGGGACCGCGGGTACTGGAATACAACGCAAGATTTGGCGATCCGGAGACCCAGGTGGTTCTGCCGAGAATGAAGACCGACATCGTGGACGTCTTTGAGGCCTGCATCGACGGCACTCTGGATCAGATTGACCTGGAATTCGAGGACAATGCGGCAGTCTGCGTGGTACTGGCTTCCGGCGGCTACCCCGTGGCCTATGAAAAGGGCTTCCCAATTCATGGTCTGGAGAGCTTCAAGGGCAAGGACGGTTACTATGTATTCCATGCGGGAACCAGGAAGGTGGACGGCCAGATCGTCACCAATGGCGGTCGTGTGCTGGGCGTCACAGCCGTAGGCTCCGATCTGAAGACCGCCCGTGCCAACGCGTACGAGGCAGTGAAGCTGGTGGAATTTGAGAAGGCTTATTGCAGAAGTGATATTGGTAAGGCCATCGACGAGGCGTAAAACAGAGATAAAAAGCTGCAGACGGGAGCGGAAAAGCTCCCGTCTTTTCACTTTTTCGCCACAATCTGTCATTTGACAAGGCCTTACAATACGATTATAATGAGATCAATATTGTGAGGATAAGGGATTTTATAAACCACAAGATATATGGAGGATAAAAGCATGAAGAAGAGATACACAGGAGTTCTGGCTGCGCTGGCGGCGGGCGTCCTGATTTTCAGTACAGGCATCACCGGCGAGGCGGCCCGGACCGGAACTATTACCACGGACGGCTCCCGGGTGCGGGCCACGGCGGACGCAGAGGGACAGAAGGTTTGCTCCCTGCCGATCGATACCATGGTAGACATTACCGATGAGACCCAGAGCGGCGGCAAGACCTGGTATCAGATCAGCTTCACCCTGGACGGAGCACAGAAGACAGGCTGGATTCGTTCGGATCTGCTGAGCGTGTCGGAGACCGAGGATCCGGCAGAGGAGCAGCCCGCGGAGAGTGAGGAGCAGCCGGAGGAAAGCGATGGCGGTGAGACCGGAAGCGTTTCCGCAGGAGCTTATACCATTCAGGAGCCTGCTGAGGCGTATACGGGCGCGGATTCCATGGAGCAGACCAGTGTCAGCGTGGGGGATCAGACTTACACGGCATATCAGAGTACGGCCACGGATCAGCTCTATCTGGTCTGGGCGGCAAAGGAAGACGGCAGCACCGGCTGGTACTGGTACGATCCGTCTGAGGAGACCTTCCAGCAGGATCTGGGACAGTTTAGCCAGCAGGGTCTGGTGACTTCTCTGCAAAATGAGCTGACTACCCTGAAATCCACCACAGCGAAAAGCCTGCAGCAGCGCCTGTACATTATGATTGGCCTGGGCGTTTTGAGTGTCATTCTTCTGATTCTGACCATCGTATTCGCGGTAAAGAGCCGCAATGCGGGTTACGAATACGAGGATGATGACAATGAGGACGACGGCGACATTTCCGATGACAGTGAGGAGCAGGACGAGGAAGAGGACGACGAGTTCGAAGAGGATGAGAAGCCGAAGAAGCGCCGTGGTCTCTTTGGACGCAGAAAGCGCGATGAGGAAGAAGACGAAGACGACGAGGACGACTTCGATGATTTCGTAGAGGATGTAAAGAAAAAGCGTTCTGAGAAGTCGAAAAAATGGGCGGATGAGGACGAGGATTACAGCGGTGAGAGTGCTTACGACGACGCCGTGTACGACAAGGCAGCCTATGACGAGGAGGATCTGAGCCTGACGGCCAATCTGCCGAAGATTGATCTGAGCGCCCTGGACGAGGCGGCGGAAAAGCCGAAGAAGACGGAGAAACCGAAGGCCGAAGAACCGAAAGCAGAAGAGCCGACAGACGCGGACGACGATCTGGACATCGAAATCCTGGATCTGGACGATCTGAATTTATAATGAAATGACAGAAGAAAAGAAGGCGGGGCGCGAAAACCCCGCCTGACTTTGCAGTTACGATAGCAGACAGAAGGAAGTGATAAAATATGTTTGAAAATTATACGGACAAAGCGGCCCATGTGCTGAAGCAGGCGAAAAAGGTGTCCGCAGAGTGCGGACAGAGCTATGTGGGAACGGAGCATATCCTGATTGCGCTGCTCCGGGAAGACTCCTGCGCGGCGGCAGAGCTTCTGGCAGAGCGAAAAGTAGAGGAAAGCACAGTGCAGGAGCTGATAAGAGAGCTTATTTCCCCGGAGGGCGGCGTGGCCCTGGGAGAGCGCAGCGGCTTTACGCCACGGGCGGAAAAGGTGCTTTATGATGCGGAGCAGGAGGCAGCCCGGTTCCACGAGGAGAAGACCGGAACAGAGCACATCCTGATTGCCATGCTCAAAGACGTGGAATGCGCGGCCAGCCGTCTTCTGAACACCATGGAGGTCAATGTGAAGGAGCTGTACTCCGCCCTTCTGGATTCCATGGGAAGAACCGGCCAGATATATCGGGAGGAAGCGGCCCGCAGCGCCAGGATGCAGGGAAGAGGAACGCCGACCCTGCATCAGTATACGAGGGATCTGACCTTTCTGGCCTTCGAGCATAAGCTAGAGCCCTGTGTAGGACGGGATCAGGAGATCAGCCGTCTGATTCAGACCTTAAGCCGTAAAACCAAGAACAACCCTTGTCTCATCGGTGAGCCGGGCGTGGGCAAGACCGCCATTGTAGAAGGACTGGCCCAGCGGATTGTGGATGGAGCCGTACCGGATTCCGTGCGGGGCAAGCGGCTTCTGACCCTGGATCTCTCCGGTATGGTGGCAGGCACCAAGTACCGGGGTGAGTTCGAGGAGCGTATTAAAAATGTCATGGACGAGGTGCGGGGCGCAGGGGATATCCTGCTCTTTATCGACGAGCTGCACACGCTGATCGGCGCAGGCGGCGCGGAAGGAGCCATGGACGCAGCCAACATCCTGAAACCGGCGTTGTCCCGGGGAGAGCTTCAGATCATCGGCGCAACCACCGTAGAGGAGTACCGCAAGCACATTGAGAAGGACGCGGCCCTGGAGCGCAGGTTCCAGCCCATTACCGTGGAGGAGCCCACTGAGGAAGAAACCATCGAGATTCTGAAGGGCATCCGGAAGAGCTATGAGAAGCATCATCAGGTGACCATTACCGACGCGGCCCTGGAGGCGGCAGCGAAGCTGTCCAAGCGCTATATCAGCGATCGGTTCCTGCCGGATAAGGCCATTGATCTGATGGATGAGGCAGCAGCCAGAGTACGGCTTGGGGATACCCGGACAATGGAGGCGACGGCAGAGCTGGAGCGGGAGAGCGACGAGCTGCTGGCGGAGATCGAGAAGGCTATCCGGGAGCAGGATTTTGTCCGGGCAGCGGAGCTTCGAACCGAACGTCTGACCCTGGAAGAAAGGCTGAAAAAAGAGCATGCCAGGATGAAGCGTGTCCGCAGCCGCAAGGCCCTGACCGTCGGCGAAAATGAGATCGCCCAGATTGTGGCGGACTGGACGAAGATTCCGGTCAACAGGCTTACTGAGACGGAAACTCAGCGTTTACAGAAACTGGAAAAAATATTACACAAGCGCGTCATTGCGCAGGAGGAAGCAGTTACGGCGGTAGCAAAGGCAGTGCGGAGAGGCCGGGTAGGCTTACAGGATCCTAACCGGCCCATTGGATCCTTTTTATTCCTGGGTCCCACCGGCGTGGGCAAGACGGAGCTTTCCAAGGCTCTGGCGGAAGTATTATTTGGCCGGGAAGAGGCCATGATCCGAGTGGACATGTCCGAATATATGGAGAAGCACAGCGTCTCCAAGCTCATCGGAGCGCCTCCCGGATATGTGGGCCACGACGACGGCGGCCAGCTGTCCGAGAAGGTACGCAGGAATCCCTACACGGTGATTTTGTTCGATGAGATTGAGAAAGCACACCCGGATGTGTTCAATATCCTTCTGCAGGTGTTGGACGATGGCCGGATTACCGATTCCCAGGGACGGACTGTGGACTTTAAGAATACGGTTATCATCATGACCTCCAACGCGGGCGCCGGATCCATCATTTCCCCGAAGCGGCTGGGCTTTGCGGCGAAGGATGATGAAAAGCAAAATTATGAGGCGATGAAGAACAGCGTCATGGAAGAGGTGCGCCGGATGTTTAAGCCGGAATTCCTGAACCGTATTGATGAGATTATCGTATTCCATGCCCTGAATAAGGAGCAGATGAAGGAAATCGTGTCGATTCTGTTCAAAGACCTGATTAAGCGCTGCAAGAACCAGATGGGTATCTCACTGAAGGTGCGTGACAGTGTCAAAGGCCATATCGTGGACACAGCCTACGATGTAAAATACGGTGCGCGTCCCTTAAAGCGGGCCATCCAGACCAGGGTGGAGGATCCGTTGGCTGACGAGATCCTGTCCGGACATGTAAAGCAGGGCGATGACGTCGTGGTGACCATGCGCAAAGGTGTGATTGCGTTTACTGTACACACATCATAATTCCGCGAGGTATATTCCTGTACACTTTGTGTACGGGAATAAAAATTACTCTGGAAATGCGAAGCGGAATCGTATATAATCATGTATATCAAAAACGGCGCCGCAACGGGCGACCGGGAGATAAGATTAAACATAAGATCCACTAGGAGGACAAAAGAGATGGCAGCAGTAAAAGAATTGATCCGTGCAGAGGCAGACGGAAGTATCAGCTTTGGAGACTACGAGCTGGCTTCCAAGACAAAGAAGCAGGATTTTGAATATCAGGGAGATTTGTATAAGGTTAAAACCTTCCGTGAGATTACCAAGCTGGAGCGCAACGACCTGTTCGTATACGAATCCGTACCGGGAACCGCTGTAGAGCATTTTAAAGTAACTGCGGACAGCGTGGAATTTCAGGTTGAAGGACCGGAAGACGCGCAGATTACCCTGGGGATGGAGGATGACACCGAGTACCTGACCGTTGTGGACGGCGTCAGCGCAGGAGCCATTACCACAGGTCTGGGCGGCAAGCTGGTCTTAAGCGTAGAGCTGGGCGGCAAGGCTGCTGTCACAGTAGAGATTAAGAAGGCATAAGAACATGATTCAGGAGTGAACATGGCAAAGGGAAAGACCTCTACGGTATTCTTCTGCCAGAGCTGCGGATATGAGTCACCCAAATGGATGGGGCAGTGTCCGGGCTGTCGGGAATGGAATACCTTTGTAGAAGAAACGGTAGAAAAGAAAAGTGCCGCGAAGGCACATGAGAGAAGGGCAGCCGGTGGTCCGGTCTGCCTTTCTTCGATTGAGACGAAGGATGAGGAAAGGGTAACCACCCGGATGCAGGAGCTTGATCGGGTGCTGGGCGGCGGTATCGTGCCTGGTTCTCTGGTTCTGGTGGGCGGCGATCCCGGCATCGGAAAGTCCACCCTGCTCTTACAGGTGTGCCAGAAGCTGGCGGATGACGGGCATGAGGTGCTGTATATATCCGGTGAGGAGTCGCTGAAGCAGATTAAGCTTCGGGCAGAACGCATCGGGCAGTTTTCCGATAAGCTCCGGCTGTTCTGCGAGACGAATCTGGAGCTGATCGGCGATACTATCCGAAGCAGCAAGCCGGAGGTGGTCATCATTGACTCCATTCAGACCATGTATAATGAGGACGTGAGCTCTGCCCCGGGCAGTGTGTCCCAGGTACGGGAGTCCACGTCAGTGCTGATGCAGCTGGCCAAGGGCCTGGGCATTTCCATTTTCATCGTGGGCCATGTGACCAAGGAAGGTACGGTGGCGGGTCCCCGTGTGCTGGAGCATATGGTGGATACGGTGCTGTACTTCGAGGGCGACCGGCATGCATCCTATCGAATCCTGCGGGCTGTGAAGAACCGTTTCGGATCGACCAATGAGATCGGCGTCTTTGAAATGCGGGAGACGGGCCTGACGGAAGTTGAGAACCCTTCTCAGTTTATGCTGAATGGTCGCCCCGAGGAGGCGTCTGGTTCTATTGTGGCCTGCTCCATGGAGGGCACGCGGCCCATCCTGCTGGAGATTCAGGCCCTGGTGGCCCGAAGTCAGCTGGCCATGCCGCGGCGTACCGCCGCCGGTATGGATTACAACCGGGTGAGTCTGTTGCTGGCGGTGCTGGAGAAGCGGCTGAATCTCCATCTCTCCGGCAGCGACGTCTATGTGAATATCGCAGGCGGCATCCGCATCAATGAGCCCGCCATCGATCTGGGCGTGGTGCTGGCTATCGTATCCAGCAGCCGGGACCGGGCCATTGATGAGAAAGTCCTTGCCTTCGGTGAGGTGGGCCTAAGCGGCGAGGTCCGCGCTGTCAGCCAGGCCGCCCAGCGGGTCCAGGAGGCGAAGAAGCTGGGCTTCACCACCGTCATTTTGCCGGAGGTCTGCCGGGAGCAGATCGGTGAAGTGAAGGGTGTGCGGCTCATCGGTGTCCGCAGCGTCGGGGACGCGGTGCAGGCGATTTCGTAAGGAAAAAAGATTTCAGTTTCTCAGAGATTTCATTTCCAATAGCATTCTAAGAGCGAAAATGAAATTGGGAGGATTCCCTTTACTGGGAGACAGAGGAACGAAAAACCGGAAGAATAAAAATAGCAGAAAAAAACCTATTCTGCTTTTCAACTTCTGTGATATAATACTTTATTGTAAAAATTTCCATGGACAAAATGAGGTGAACCAAGTGAAAAAGAAAACACTTGTGCCTCTTATCACTTTTTTACTGGGCATATGCCTTGTTAGTTTGATTGTATACAAAACAGACACCCACGAAAAAGAGCAGAGACACATAACAGCACAATTAAACGTAGCCAACTATGGCGAACGAATAAAGAATGAAATTACAAATGGAATTGAGATCACAGATACCTTGAAGCAAATCTTAATAAGTGAAAATGGCGAAATCCATCAGTTTGAAACAATTGCTGGAAATCTTATGTCTGATTCTATTGAAAGTGTACAGCTCGCTCCTAATGGTGTTGTTACAGATATTTATCCGGCTAATGGAAATGAGGCAGGTAAGATTGATTTGATCCATGATAAAGACCGCGGAAAAATTTCCTGTTACGCAAGAGACAACCATACAATCATTACGCAGGGCCCCTTCAAATTAAAACAGGGAGAATATGGAATTGCAGTCCGCAATCCCATATACCTGAAAGATAAAAACGGACATGAGTATTTCTGGGGATTTACTATTGTTATCCTGCGTGTTCCGGATATTTTTTCAGATTCAATCAGTGCACTTTCAGATTTTGGATACGAATGCAAAATTTCAAAAACAGACGCTCCATGGAGTGATACTTATAAAGTGATTTATCAATCAGATGGGCAAATAAATCATCCTGTTTCTTATACATTTACAATAGGAGATGAAAACTGGAAATTTGAAATAACTCCTAAAAGTGGATGGAGAAATGCCACACTACTGATAATCATCATCGGAATGTTTCTTACAATAAGCCTTCTCCTGTCAGTTCTTACCAGAGTATGGTTAGTAGCAAGTGAACATAAGAAAAAGTTTCAGATACTGGCACGCACAGATTCTCTTACAAAAATTTATAACCGCTATGGATTTGATGAATTTGCAGAAAAAATGATTCAAAAAAATCCAAAAGCACATTTTGTGGCCGCGCTCTTTGATATCGATAATTTCAAGCTTATTAATGATATCTATGGACATAATTACGGAGACAGGGCATTAAAAAATCTTGCAGACAGCATGAAGGCTTTTTTCCCATCCGATGCATTACTAGGAAGAAATGGTGGTGATGAATTCTGCATTCTTTTACCAAATTGTACCGTTAAAGAAGCAGAAGTACAGCTGCAGCAATTCACCAAACTTCCTAAATCATTCTCATACCATGGTAAGGAACATGCATTTTATATTTCTCTGGGATATGCAGAATATCCAACTTTTGCATCCAATTGTTCACAGCTCATGCGCTGCGCAGATGCAGCTCTTTATGAGATAAAGCTTCATGGTAAAAATGGATGTATGGTCTACAGGGAAGGTCTTCGGTCAGGTGCCCGCAAACAACTTGGATTCGCATTCAAGGATATCTCTGAACATCTTCCAGGTGCATTCATCATATACAGAGCTGACAAAGAAGATGATGAACTAATTTTTGCAAATGATGAATTTCTTCATATGTCCGGATATAAAGATATAGATGAACTGTTCAGACTTACCGAGAAAAGTTTTCGCAACTTGATTCGTGAAGATGAACAGCAACAGATAGAATCAAGTATCTGGGAACAGATTGACAGCGGCAATGAAAATGACTATATTCACTTTCATCTTCGAAAAGCTGACGGAACTTATTTTTCTGTTCTTGATCATGGAAGAATTGTAGAGAGCCCGCAATACGGGAAAGTATTTTACGTATTGTTCATGGATTGGGAAGATATGCATATTCGTTACAATGATAAATTTGCAAGATAAAATATTGCAAAAAACAGAGTGTATGATCTATTTTCATATAATGTTTCTATTTTTTGTAACATTCTTTTTTGACATAAGTGTCAATGGGGTGGGTTATGTACAAGAACAAGGTGAATGATATGAATAACATAGCAGGCGCAGCCATCCAGAGGATAGAAGCCCGAAAACGCTTCATAACCGATATAGAGCTGTCCTACTTTGCGAAAGTCTTTAACGTGGACTATCAAGAACTGCTGAAAATGCCAATAGAGTAGAAATTTCCCCGGGAAGAGAAAATTCCCGGGGATTCTTTATGGAGCTGGAAAGGCGTTCTCCTTTCCTGAATTTTGCTGTTGAGAGCAGATAACGGGAATCGAACCCGCCTCCCCAGCTTGGGAAGCTGGTGTTCTACCGATGAACTATATCTGCGGAAAACAGGCGTTAAGCAGAAAGGCTTTCACCTGTTGTTTTTAATTAAATCAAGCCATTTCTTTATGATATGTCTATACTACCACTTTCATACCCGAAATGCAAATAGTATTCTCCCGAAAACTAAGAAAAACCGCCCGGATGCCGGGCGGCTTTTCTTTTCTTATGAGGGGGGAGATAGTGATGTCTTAATCAACTATCTGACGTTTATTATAAGCAGGAAATGTGTTCAAAGTATGTCCAGATTCTAAAAGAATGATAAAAAAAGGACGGATTTCCTTATGAAAATCTTAACAGAAACGAAAATCAACCGTAAGGATTGGAAATGGAAGGCAGGATATGATATAATGTCGCCAGATGTAAAAGTGTACTCTGCCGCAAAGAGAGGCGGCGGGTAAAGAAGAAGAACCGGCGGCATGGCCGGGCAGGAGGTATCGAGATGGCAGAAATGCGGACATTGGAGAATGCATATCTTGTAGTAGAAGTGAATGACGCGGGGGCTGAGCTTTCCCGCGTGTATGATAAGAAGAAGGAGAGGGAGGTTCTGTGGAACGCGGACCCGGAGTATTGGGGACGGCACGCGCCGATTCTCTTCCCCTTCGTGGGCAAGCTGAACGGCGGAGTCTATCATTATGAAGGAAATGAATATACCATGAGCGCCCACGGTTTTGCCCGGGACAGCGAATTCGAATGCGTGGAGCGAAGCGCCACGGCTGTAACACACCGCCTGGTATCCACCGGGGATACGAAGAAAAATTACCCGTTTGACTTCGAGCTTCTGGTAACCCACAGACTTACAGAGAATCATATCAGCGTAGAGTGGACCGTGAAAAACACCGATACCAAGACCCTGTACTATTCCATCGGCGGCCATCCGGCCTTCAACGTGGATTCCGTCATGGGCTGTCGTCTGATATTTGAGGGTATGGACAAATTATCCTGCACCGGTATTGATCTGCCCACCGGAACCGCGGATGCGGAGCATCCGGCGACGCTGGCGCTGACAGATCATGTATACACAGTTGGCGAGCATACCTTCGACGCCGACACCATGGTTTTCGATGAGGGCCAGGTAAAGAAGGTAAGCCTTCAGGAGGCGGACGGCACCAAGCGCGTCACCCTCATCTGCCCGGACGCGCAGCACGTAGGCATCTGGTCCCCGGTACAGAAAAACGCCCCGTTTATCTGCCTGGAGCCCTGGCTGGGCCGCTGCGATAACAAGGGCTTTACCGGCGAGCTGAAGGATAAGTATGGCGAGCAGAGCCTGGAGGCGGGTAAGAGCTTCCGGACCGCGTACGAGATCGTGGTTGAAAAATAACGCATCTATTAGAATTGAGATTATTATCAGAACCATAAAATATAGAAGTTAAAAATAAAATCATTGGCACAAATAATTTTAAATGGTTTGAATAGAAAAGGAAAAGGAAACAAAATCATTGGCATAAATGATTTTGAATGGTTTTAGTATAAGGAGGCAGCATATGAGAGCAGCACGCGAATTACTGAAAGATCTGAAATACGAAGTCCTGAGCGGCAGCATCGACGTCAACGTCAGCGAGCTTGTATACAATACCAGAAAAGTAAAGAAGGAGTGCATGTTCGTCTGCATCAAGGGCGCCACCTTCGATAGTCATGATGTGGCAGGCGAAGCGGCAAAAAACGGCGCGGTGGTTATCGTGGCTGAACATCCGGTGGACGTACCGGCAGGCACAGCCGTAGTTCTGGTGGAGGACACCCGGTACGCCCTGGCCCTGATTTCCGCGGCCTACTTCGGATATCCCGCGAAGAAGCTGAAGGTCATCGGTATCACCGGCACCAAGGGCAAGACTACCACCACCTTCATGATCCGTTCCATACTGGAGCACGCTGGGATAAGCACCGGCCTCATCGGAACCATCGAGGTCATCATCGGCGACAAGCACATCCCGGCCCACAACACCACGCCGGAATCCTACGAGGTGCAGGAATATTTCGCTCAGATGGTGGCGGCAGGCTGCAAGGTTGCGGTTATGGAAGTCTCCTCTCAGGGCCTGAAGCTTCACCGCACCGCAGGCATCCGGTTCGACATCGGCATCTTTACGAATCTGGCTCCCGACCACATCGGGGAAAATGAGCATGCCAGCTTTGAGGAATACATGGAGTGCAAGAGCCGCCTGTTCCGCCAGTGCGATATCGGTATCGTAAATGCGGATGACGAGCACTGCAGCGATATCCTGAAGGGTCACACCTGCAAGGTGGAAACCTATGGCTTTTCCGAAAAGGCGGATCTTCGGGCATCCGATTTGAAGCTGGTGAATCGTCCGGGCTTTTTGGGCGTAGACTATCACGTATCAGGTCTTCTGAATTTCGATGTGGAAATCGATATGCCGGGCCGCTTCAGTGTATACAATTCCCTGGTAGCTATCGCAGTCTGCCGTCATTTTGACATTCCGAAGGAGGATATGCTGGCAGCTCTCGAAGTGGTACAGACCAAGGGACGTATCGAGAAGGTGAAGGTCTCCGACGACTTTACCCTGATGATCGACTATGCCCACAATGCCATGAGCCTGGAAAGTCTGTTGACCACCTTGAAGGAATACAATCCGAAGCGTCTGGTCTGCCTGTTCGGCTGCGGCGGCAACCGCTCCAAGCTGCGCCGCTATGAGATGGGAGAGGTGTCCGGCAATCTGGCGGATCTGACCGTCATCACCTCCGATAATCCCCGTTTCGAGGAACCCCAGGCCATCATCGACGATATCAAGACCGGTATTGCCAAGACCAGTGGAAAATATGTGGAAATCATTGACCGGAAAGAAGCCATCCGCTACGTGATTGAGAACGGCCGGCCCGGCGACGTCATCGTCCTGGCCGGGAAGGGCCACGAGGACTATCAGGAAATCTGCGGAGTCAAGCATCCCATGGATGAGCGGGTGCTTATCGCGGAGGTTCTGGAGGAGTTAGGTAGAAAGTGAAATTTGCCAATATCATTGTAGATATTTCCCTGGAAAAGCTGGACCGGACCTTCCAGTACCGGGTTCCCGAAGAACTGCAGGGTATCCTGAAGGAAGGTATGCAGGTCCGGATCCCCTTCGGAAACGGGGGGCGGACCCTGACCGGTTACGTGCTGGAGCTGACGGATACCTGTGAATGGGATGAGAAGAAATTGAAGCCCATCCTGGGACTGGCGGAAAAGGGCATCCGGCTGGAGGGCCAGCTCATCGCTCTGGCGGCCTGGATGCGCCGCACTTACGGCTCCACCATGAATCAGGCATTAAAAACAGTGCTTCCGGTGAAAAAAAGCGTGCAGGAAAAAATTTCCAGAAAAGTGCGGCTAGCGGTGACGAGAGAAGAGGCGGAGGCGGCGCTTGCGGAGATGGAGCGAAAGCACCAGACCGCCCGGGTCCGGATCATAAAAGCCTTGCTGGAGCAAACCGGGCAGGACATGGACTACGCGGCAGCCCAGAAGGAGCTTGGTCTGACCGCCGCCACCGCACGGAAGCTGATGGAGCTTGGCCTCATCCGCATCGAATCCGATACCATTTTCCGTAACCCGGTTCGACCATCTGAGGTACAGGCACATCCCTTCACCCTCTACCCGGCCCAGCAGGCCATCGTGGAGGATGTGGCGGCGCGCGCGGCAGCAGGCGACCTGCGGCCTTCTCTGATTCACGGCGTTACCGGCAGCGGAAAAACCGAGGTCTATATGGAGCTGATTGCGGCGGTGCTGGAGCAGGGAAAAGAGGCCGTCGTGCTGATTCCCGAGATTGCGCTGACCTTTCAGACGGTGCTGCGGTTTTACCGGCGCTTCGGCGACCAGGTGTCGATTATCCATTCGAAGCTGTCCGCCGGGGAGCGTTACGACCAGTTCGAGCGGGCCAGACGGGGCGAGGTGAAAGTCATGATAGGTCCCCGTTCCGCCCTGTTTACACCATTTCCCAGGCTGGGCGTCATCGTCATCGACGAGGAGCATGAGGGCAGCTACAAGAGTGAAAATGCCCCCCGATACCACGCCAGGGAGGCGGCCATCGAGCGTGCCCGCATGTGCGGAGCCTTTGTGGTGCTGGGCTCGGCGACCCCGTCGGTAGATTCCTATGAACGTACAAAAGAGGGCCTTTACCGGCTTTATGAATTGCCGTTCCGGGTGGAAAACCGTGCCATGCCAGAGACCGAGGTGGTGGATCTCCGGGAAGAGCTTCGCATGGGAAACCGCTCCATCTTCAGCGCCCGGTTAAAGGAGCTTATGGAAGACCGGCTGCGAAAGGGCGAGCAGATCATGCTTTTCCTGAACCGGCGGGGCTATGCGGGCTTTGTTTCTTGCAGAGCCTGCGGACATGTGATAAAATGTCCACATTGCGATGTGTCTTTATCCCTGCACCATGGGGGCAGGATGGTTTGTCATTACTGCGGATATCAGACAGTCCAGCCGAAGAAATGTCCTTCCTGCGGATCGGCCTACATCGGGGCTTTCCGGGCAGGCACCCAGCAGGTGGCGGAGGCTGCCGCGAAGACATTTCCGGGAGCGCGGATTCTGCGGATGGATTTCGATACCACGAGACAGAAAGGCGGCTATGAGCGGATTCTGGAAGCATTTTCAAAGAAGCAGGCCGATATTCTGGTGGGTACCCAGATGATTGTAAAGGGACACGATTTTCCGGGAGTAACCCTGGTGGGTGCGCTGGCGGCGGATCTGTCGCTGTACGCAGGCGACTACCGGGCGGCGGAGCGCACCTTTCAGCTGCTGGTGCAGGCGGCGGGACGGGCAGGCAGAGGCACTACGCCCGGAACGGCAGTAATTCAGACCTACAGTCCCGATCACTACAGCATTGAGACGGCGGCAGATCAGGATTACAAAGCGTTTTTTGAAAAGGAAATGGCATTCCGGCGGATGATGAACTATCCCCCGGCGGCCCATCTGATGGCGCTTTACCTCATGTCGGAGGACGAGGAAGCCCTGAACCGGGGCGCGGTGCGGCTGAAGGCACTGGCTATGTCCCATACCCGGCAGGAAATCGCTCTTATCGGCCCTTCAGACGCAGGTCTGTCTAAGCTGAAGGACGTCTATCGCAAGGTGCTGTATCTGAAATGCACGGAAATGAATTATTTGACAGAATGGAAGGGATGGCTGGAAGCAGTGCTTCCGAAGGAGAAGCAGCTTTCCACCTTCAATATACAGTTTGATATGGATCCCGTGAATCCTTTTTAAGGGGAAACCACTGTTCACAGTTACTGTACCGCGAAGCGTGTTACTGTGAACGAAGTGAACGGTAACGGGAGAGAAAGGAAGGAAACAAAAAATGGCAATCAGAAATATCAGAGAGCTGGGAGACGACATTCTCCGCAAAAACTGCCGCGAGGTCAAAGAGATGACTCCGAAGATTCAGGAGCTCATCGATGACATGTACGATACCATGTACGAAGCTATGGGCGTGGGCCTGGCTGCTCCGCAGGTTGGTATCTTAAAGAGAATCGTGGTGATCGACACGGACGGAACGCCCTATACCATGATCAATCCGCGTATCCTGGAGACTGCGGGCGAGCAGGAGGGCAGCGAGGGGTGCTTAAGCGTGCCGGGTAAGGCCGGTATGGTACGTCGCCCGAATTATGTAAAAGCGGAAGCCTACAATGAGAATATGGAGCGCTATGAGGTGGAGGCCGAAGGACTGCTGGCACGTGCCATCTGTCATGAGCTGGATCACCTGGACGGTAAGCTGTATGTGGATCTGGTGGAAGGCGATCTCTACGATGTAGAGACCGGCGATGATGACGAGGAGTAAATACGTATGAAAATCATTTTTATGGGAACCCCGGATTTTTCTGTGGGGACACTGGAAGCGCTGATTGCGGCGGGACATGAGATTACCCTGGTGGTATCTCAGCCGGATAAACCAAAGGGACGCGGTCATGAGCTGCAGCCCACGCCGGTGAAGGAGGCGGCCCTGAAGCACGGTCTGCCGGTCTATCAGCCGAAGAAGGTGCGGGATCCGGAAGTGATCGGGAAGCTTCGTGAGACGGAGGCTGATGTGATCGTAGTCATCGCCTTTGGTCAGATTATCCCGAAGGCCATTTTGGAGATGAAGCAGTACGGCTGTATCAACGTCCATGCTTCCCTGCTTCCCAAATACCGGGGCGCGGCCCCGATTCAGTGGGCGGTTATCGACGGCGAGAAGGAGAGCGGCGTGACCATCATGCAGATGGACGAGGGACTGGATACCGGCGATATGCTTCTGAAAGGAAGTCTGGAGCTTGCGGCGGACGAGACGGGCGGCAGCCTTTTTGACCGTTTGAGTACACTTGGCGCGAATCTCTGCGCGGAAGCGCTGGAGAAGCTGCCAAAGGGTGAATTAAAGCCGGAGAAACAGGGGGAAAGCCCGACGGAATACGCGCGGATGCTGACCAAGGACATGGGTAATTTGAATTGGAATGAGAGCGCGGAGAAGCTGGAACGGCTGATCCGGGGCCTGAACCCGTGGCCCAGCGCCTATACAAAGCTGGGCGACAAGACCCTGAAAATCTGGTCTGCGCGGGTCTGTGAGAGAGCGGATGAAAATGCCACCTGTGGGGAGATCATAAGAGTGACGAAGGATACTGTCTGTGTGGCCTGCGGCGAGGGAGCGCTGGAGATTACAGAGCTTCAGCTTCAGGGTAAGAAACGGATGGATACGGGAGCCTTCTTGCGGGGTTATCACCTGGAGCCGGGCACAAGGCTTGGTTAGGTAAAGAAACCCCTCATTGGGATTCCGGTCTGCCCCGGCAAGGGCAGATGAGTGAAAGGAGTGTTACAGTATGCCTTATGGATATGGCTATGGTTATTATTTTGATCCCACTTATATTTTAGTACTGATTGGCGTGGTGATTTCCCTGTGGGCTTCGGCCAAGGTGAAAACCACCTATTCCAAATACAGCCGGGTACGCAGTATGTCCGGCCTGACCGGAGCGCAGGTGGCAGACCAGATTCTGCGGGCCAATGGCATCTACGATGTGCGTATCGAGCATGTCAGCGGCGAACTGACCGATCATTACGATCCGAAGAACCGGGTATTACGTCTGTCGGATGTGGTGTATAATTCCACTTCCGTAGCGGCTCTCGGCGTAGCAGCCCACGAGTGCGGCCATGCGGTGCAGGACGATAAGGATTATTTTCCCCTTCGCTTCCGCAATGCGTTGGTGCCGGTGGCAAATTTCGGAACCCAGGCGGCCTGGCCGATTATCATCATCGGACTGATTTTCGGAAGCAGTTCATTTCTCGTTAATCTGGGAATTCTGCTGTTCTCCCTGGGCGTACTGTTCCAGCTGGTGACCCTGCCGGTGGAGTTCGACGCGTCCCATCGGGCGATCCAGATTCTGGGAAATACAGGAATCTTATACGGAGATGAGATTCGGGATACCAGGAAGGTCTTAAGCGCGGCGGCCATGACCTACGTGGCGGCTGCAGCGGCTTCTATCCTGTCTCTGTTACGTCTCCTGATACTCTTTGGAGGAAGAAGAAATCGTGACTAAAGGAACGGATATCCGTGAGCTGGCTCTGGGGATTCTGCTGGAGGTATCTGCAGGCGAGGAGTACAGCCACATTGCGCTTCGGAATGTACTGGATAAATACCAGTATCTGGAAAAGCAGGAGCGCGCCTTTTTAACCCGCCTGGTGGAGGGAACTCTCGAGCGGCGGATTGAGCTGGATTACATCATTGATCAGTTTTCCAGTGTAAAAGTAAGGAAACAAAAACCGGTCATCCGGGAGCTTCTTCGGATGTCGGTCTATCAGCTTAAATATATGGACAGTGTGCCGGATTCCGCCGTGTGCAACGAAGCGGTGAAGCTGGCCCAGAAAAAGGGCTTCCGACAGCTGAAGGGCTTTGTAAACGGCGTTTTACGGAACATTGCCCGAAATCTTTCAACGGTAAAGCTGCCGCCGGAAAAAGAACCGGTGCGTTACCTGTCTGTGCGTTATTCCATGCCGGAATGGATGGTAAAGGAGTGGCTGACAAGCTACGGGCGGGAGCAGACGGAAACTATGCTGGCAGCCTTTTATGAAAAAGAGCCGCTGACCATTCGGGTAAATAAGAACCGAATCAGCCCGGCAGAATTAAAAAAACGGCTTGAAGCGCGGAATATTCATGTCCAGCCAGCGCCCTACATCGACGGTGCGCTGCAGATGGACGGCTTCGATTATCTGGGCGGCCTCGATGAATTCCGTGAGGGACTGTTCCAGGTCCAGGACGTAAGCTCCATGCTGGCAGTAGAAATCGCGGGCGTAAAAGCGGGAGATCACTGCATCGACGTATGCGCGGCCCCCGGCGGCAAGAGCCTGTATCTGGCGGAAAAGGCTGGAGAGACGGGCGGCGTGGACGCAAGAGACCTGACGGACTACAAGGCGGAAATGATTCGGGATAACGCGGAACGGTTAGGCGTGACAAATGTAACAGTGTCCGTGAAGGACGCCTGTGTATATGATGAGGCCTCAAAGGAAAAAGCAGATGTACTGCTGGCGGATCTGCCCTGCTCGGGTTTGGGCGTTCTGTCAAAAAAGACAGACCTCAAGTACCGCATGAGTAAGGAACAGCAGCAGGAATTACAGGAGCTTCAGCGGAAGATCTTAAGCACCGCAGAGGCTTACGTGAAGCCCGGCGGAACCCTTGTATACAGCACCTGTACCATCAACCGGGGCGAAAACGAGGAAAATGTCCGCTGGTTTCTGTCCCATTTTCCATACGAGGCGGTATCCCTGGACGACTGCCTGCCGGAGGAGCTTCGGAGCGAAACCACGAAGCAGGGATACTTACAGCTGCTTCCGGGAGTCCATCGATGCGATGGCTTTTTCATTGCGAAATTCAGAAAGAAAATTGGAAAATAAGTATGGAACAGAGAGATATCAAATCCCTGACTCTGGAGGAGCTGAAGGGTGAGCTTCAGGCACACGGGGAAAAAGCTTTCCGGGCGGGTCAGATCTATAACTGGATGCATGGAAAGCTTGCTTCCGGCTTTGACGAGATGAGCAACCTCTCCAAAAGCTTACGGGAGCTTCTGAAAAACGAATATGAATACACCAATCTGGAGATTGTAGAGGTACAGCGATCCCGGCTGGACGGAACATGCAAATACCTGTTTCGCCTCGCTGACGGCAATGTGATCGAGAGTGTCCTGATGCGCTATCATCACGGCAATTCCGTCTGTATCTCCTCCCAGGTAGGCTGCCGCATGGGCTGTCGCTTCTGCGCATCCACCATCGGCGGTGTGGTGCGCTCCTTAAAGCCCTCGGAAATGCTGGATCAGATTTACCGGATCCAGAAGGACAGCGGCGAGCGTGTCTCCAATGTGGTGGTCATGGGAACCGGCGAACCGCTGGATAATTACGATAACCTGCTTCGTTTTATCCGGCTTTTGACGGATGAAAACGGACTGAACATCAGCCAGCGGAATCTGACAGTCTCCACCTGTGGTATCGTGCCGCGGATCCGGCAGCTGGCGGATGAGAATCTGGCGATTACCCTGGCACTGTCGCTTCATGCAGTGACACAGGAAAAGCGTGCGGAACTGATGCCCATTGCCAATAAGTATCCGCTGTCGGAGGTGTTGGATGCCTGTACGTATTATCATCAGAAAACCGGGCGTCGGATGACCTTCGAGTACAGCCTGGTAGGCGGCGTGAACGATCACCCGGAGGACGCGAGGCGTCTTGCGGCTCTGGCGAAACCCATTCACAGTCATATAAACCTGATTCCTGTAAATCCGGTGACAGAGCGGAGCTTTGTGCAGCCGAAAAAAGAGGTCATCGGTAATTTCAAAAAGGAACTTGAAAAATACGGGATAAATGTTACTATTAGAAGAGAAATGGGCCGCGATATCGATGGCGCCTGCGGACAGCTGCGCAGACGTTATCTGAAAAGCGGAGAACCCGGAGAGGAGGGATCAGATGCTGAAAGCCTGGGGCATGAAGGACATCGGGAAATGCCGTGAGATCAATCAGGACTATATTTTCGTATCGGAAGAGCCCATCGGAAACCTTCCGAACCTGTTTCTGGTAGCGGACGGCATGGGCGGCCACAAAGCTGGCGATCTGGCCTCTGAATATACGGTGGCGAAGGTACAGGAAGCGGTGTCCAAGAGTATGCAGACCATTCCCTATCAGATTCTGAAGGGCGCGTTCCAATATGCGAACCAAAAGCTTTTGGAGAAGGCGGGAGAGTCGGACAGCTACACGGGCATGGGAACCACGCTGGTGGCGGCGACAGTGAAGAACGACGCGGTCTACGTGGTAAATGTGGGCGACAGCCGCCTGTATAAAATCGGCGATAAGATCGAACAGATCACAGAGGATCATTCCCTGGTAGAAGAAATGGTCCGCATGGGAGAGATTTCAAAGGAACAGGCACGAAATCATCCCGACAAAAATATTATTACGAAAGCAATGGGCGTGTCGGACACGGTGGAGCCGGATTATTTCGACACAGATCTTCAAAAGGGCGAATGCCTTCTGATGTGCTCGGACGGTTTGACAAACATGGTCAGCGACCGGCAGATCAAAGAGATCGTGGAGCTGCGCACGGATCTGGAATCCTGTGCGAAGGAGCTTATAAGAGCAGCCAACCAGAACGGCGGAAGAGATAACATTGCTGTCGTATTAATAGAGCGTGTATAACGCGGATAGGATGATGAGGTGAAATTATGGTAAGAATTGGAATGTTTTTAGGAGACCGCTACGAGATTCTGGAGAAAATCGGATCCGGCGGAATGGCAGAGGTCTTTAAAGGAAAGGATCATAAGCTGAACCGTTTTGTGGCGGTAAAGGTACTGAAGGATGAGTTTGTGGAGGATAAAAATTTTGTCCGCAAATTTAAAGAGGAGGCCCAGGCCGCGGCGGCGCTGGCCCATCCGAATATCGTGAATGTCTACGACGTGGGAGACGAGCAGAATATCTTCTACATCGTCATGGAGCTGGTAGAGGGCATCACCCTGAAGACTTATATCGAGAAGAAAGGACGTCTGACGGTGAAGGAGGCCACCAGTATTGCCATTCAGGTGGCGTCAGGTCTGGAGATTGCCCATAACAATCAGATTGTACATCGGGATATCAAGCCTCAGAATATCATCATTTCCCGGGAGGGCAAGGTGAAGGTGACTGATTTCGGTATCGCCAAATCCATCTCTTCCAATACGAATACGGCGGACGCCATGGGATCTGTACACTATACGTCCCCGGAGCAGGCCAGAGGCGGTTACAGCGACGCCAAGAGCGACATTTACTCTCTGGGTATCGTCATGTACGAGATGGTGACCGGACGGGTGCCATTCGACGGGGAGACCACGGTGGTGGTAGCGGTGAAGCACCTGCAGGAGGATATCGTATCCCCCAGAGTCTACGCTTCCGATGTGCCGGTGAGTCTGGAACATATTATCCTGAAATGTACGGAGAAGAGCCCGGATCGCCGTTATGCCAATGCGGCGGAGCTCATCGCGGATCTGAAGCAGTCCCTGCTTACGCCGGATCTGAATTTTGTCAAAGAGATCGTGCCGGATGGAGCCAAGACCGTAGCCATCACCCGGGATGAGATTTCGAAAATTAAGCGGGAGACCGGTCGGATTCCGGCGGCTGCCGACGACGCGGAGTCCAAGTACGCTTATCTGGATCGCCTGAACGCGGAAAAGGATGAGGACTATGACGACGAAGATTATGAGGATGACGAGGACTACGAAGACGAAGATTACGAGGATGACGAGTACGATGAGGATGACGGAAAACGCGGTAAAGGCGGAATCTTCGGCTTTTTGAAAAAAGATAAGAAGGAAAAAGAAGCAGACGACGAGGATGAGGATGACGAAGACAACGACGGCATCCTGGATCCGAAGATGGAGAAGATCATGACCATCGGCGGTATTGTGGCCGCGATCATTATCGTAATTATCCTGGCGGTCATCATCGGCAAGGTGCTGGGCTTCGGCAAGGGATCCGGTAATAAGAACACAGATGATACGGAGATTGCGGACGTTCTGAATGAGGAAGTAGAGGTTCCGAGTCTCTTAGGGTTAAGCTATTCCAAGGCAAAGGATGAGCTGAACAAGCTGGATCTGGGTATCAAGCTTGGCGAGACCAAGTCTTCCGATCAGTATGACGCGGGCCAGATCATCAGCCAGAGCGAGGAAGCTGGTACGAAGGTGGATCCGAATACCACAATTATTGTAGACGTATGCGGCGACGGGGAAAAGGTAGAAGTACCCGATGTGAAGGGATACAGCCAGGCAAAGGCCGAGAGCGCGCTGAAGGCGCTGGGACTGACGGTGGATATTACCGAGGTAGCCAGCGAGGATGTGGCGGCAGGAAAGGTTATCTCCACTTCTCCGGTGGCAGGCAAGAAGATTGACAAGAGCGGCGTGGTAAGCGTTGTAGTCAGCAAGGGCAAGGAAGAGGATCAGAAGATAGAGGTTCCGGCCATCACCGGCAAGACTGAGGCCAAGGCCAAGGAGCTTCTGAAGGCGGCAGGACTGGCTTCCGGCCAGGCTTCCCAGGAGTTCAGTGATACCGTAGACGAGGGCAATATCATTTCCCAGAGCCCGAAGGCAGGCACCAAGGTGGATAAGGACAGCAAGGTAAGCTATGTCATCAGTAAGGGTAAGGAAAATAAGGACGTCTATATCGGCAATTACAGTGGCATGAGCGAGTCTGAGGCTACAAGCAAGGCTCAGGGCAAGGGACTTAAAGTAGTTGTGGATTATGAATACAGCAGCTCTATGGCCAGCGGACAGGTAACACGTACCGAGCCGGGTAACGGAACTACAGTGACTGCAGGCAGTACCATTAAGATTTGGGTCAGCAAGGGTACAGAGAGCGTAAGCGTTCCGGATCTGTCCGGTATGAATGCTTCCCAGGCGCAGACAGCACTGTCATCGGTAGGCCTGACTCTTGGCGGAACGACCACGGGTACGGCAGCGCCCAGTGAAGGAGATTCAGGACGTATCTACGACTGGAGCTCCAAGGGTTCCTCTGTATCAAAGGGAACCGCCATCAGCATTACCGTATACGGAGCTTATGCCGCTCCGACGCCGGAGCAGCCGACGACCCCATCTGAGGGCGGCGATACGACAACACAGCAGTAAGTGAAAGCAGATCACACATGCAGGGAAAGATAGTAAAAGGGATTGCCGGATTCTACTACGTTCACGTAGCGGAATCCGGTATCTATGAATGTAAAGCAAAGGGAGCCTTCCGCAATCAGAAGGTGAAGCCCCTGGTGGGCGACAATGTCCGGCTGGAAGTGCTGGATGAAGAACAGAAAAAGGGTAACATTGAGGAAATACTGCCCCGAAAAAATGAGCTGATCCGCCCGGCGGTAGCCAATATCGACCAGGCGCTGGTCATCTTTGCGGCGGCAAAGCCAAAGCCCAATTTTAATCTGCTGGATCGTTTTCTGATCCTGATGCAGTATCAGAAGGTTCCGGCTGTGGTCTGCTTTAATAAGCAGGATATGGTAGACGCGGAAGAATTACAGCTCCTTAAGAACACCTACGAGAGCGCAGGCTATCAGGTGATATTCACCAGCGCGGCGAAGGAGGAGGGCATACAGGCGGTACGTGATTTACTGAAGGGAAAGACCACCACCGTGGCCGGACCATCCGGCGTAGGAAAATCATCCCTCATCAATCTGCTTTCCCCGGAGGCAGAGATGGAGACCGGTGACATCAGCCGGAAAATCGAGCGCGGAAAGCATACCACCCGTCATTCGGAGCTTTTTGCCCTGGATGAGAACACCTTTATCTGCGATACGCCGGGCTTCAGCTCCATTTACCTGCCGGAGATGGAGAAGGAGGAGCTGGGAATCTATTTTCCGGAAATCGCGGAATACGAGCCCTTCTGCCGCTTTCAGGGCTGTGCCCATATCCATGAGCCGGGCTGTGGCGTCAAAGAGGCTTTGGAGGAGAAAAAGATAAGTCCTATCCGATACGATAATTATAAGCTTCTATATGAGGAGTTAAAGGATAAGAGGAGGTATTAGTTATGATGAACAAGCTGGCTCCGTCCATCCTGTCCGCCGATTTCGCGGCACTTGGCGAGGATGTACGGAAGGTAGAGGAGGCAGGCGCGGAGTACCTGCATATCGACGTGATGGACGGACATTTTGTCCCGAATTATTCCCTGGGTATCCCGGTCATCGAGTCCATCCGCAGGAAATCTGTGATGGTATTCGACGTCCATCTGATGATAGACAATCCGGATCAGTATATCAAGGCTTTCGCGGAGGCCGGAGCGGATATTCTGACCGTTCACGCGGAGGTCTGCCCCCATCTGAACCGGACCATCGCGGCTATCAAGGAAAACGGCATGAAGGCCTGCGTGGCCCTGAATCCGACCACGCCGCTGAACGTACTGGATTATGTGCTGGAGGATCTGGATATGGTGCTTCTGATGACCATCAACCCGGGCTTCGGCGGTCAGAAGTACATCGAGAGCAGCACCAGAAAGATTCAGGAGCTGCGGAAAATGATGGAGGCCCGCGGCCTCGAGATCGACATCGAGGTAGACGGCGGCATCAAGCTGAACAATGTGAAGACTGTTCTGGACGCAGGCGCGAACATCATCGTGGCAGGATCCGCGGTATATGGCGGCGACGTGCAGAAGAATGTGGCAGACTTTATGAAGATATTGGGTGAAGCATGAGAACAGTAATTATCAGCGGGGGCAGAATCGAGCGCGATTTTGCCCTGTCTTTTTTGGAAAATGAAACCTTTGAGCAGTTTATCGCAGTGGATAATGGACTGCGCTTCTGCTATGACAATCAGATAAAGCCCACATGGATTGTGGGCGACTTTGACACGGCGGCGCCGGAGCTGGTGGAATATTACCAGACACAGACCGATATTCCCATCCGCCGCTTCAATCCGGTGAAGGATTCCACAGACAGTCAGATCGCCATAGAGCTGGCCCTGGAACTGGGAAGCAGTGAAATCACGCTCCTTGGCGGCACGGGTACCCGTATGGATCATGTGCTGGGCAATATTCAGAGCCTGATGCTGGCAAAGAAAAAGGGCGTGTCCTGTGTCATTCTGGATGAATATAACCGAATTCAGCTGATTGATGGGGAGACGAGACTGAAGAAATCGGAGCAGTACGGTAAGTATGTGTCCCTGCTTCCTCTGACTACCGAGGTCACCGGCGTGGATCTGACCGGTTTTAAGTTTAATCTGACCGGTCACACCTTCACCAGTACCGGAAGCGCAGGACTTGGCGTCAGCAATGAAATTATCGAAGATATTGCGGAAATCCGCGTAAAATCCGGAATTTTTGTGTTAATCGAGTCCCGGGACCTTCCGAAACGATCCGAAATATCTGAAAAAAGCAACAGAAATACAAAGTGAAATGCTGGGTTGTCTGCATCCCGGGCGCATTTTAAAATGGAAATTCATGGAAACACCATGGGAATGTTGTAAAATTGTCGAAAAACTGCGGAATATGTTTGTGCATAATTACCAAAAAAACGGGTAGACTAGCCTGCAGACGAAATGTTTCGGCAGGGATTGACAAAGGAAAGACTTGCTGTCATAATACGTCCATCAAAGCAAAAGCGCTTTGAGCTAGACTTTGAATTCGTATTCAGGCCTAAAGGAGTGAAAGAAAATGCAGACAAAAAAGATTAAGCTGAACGCAACAGAGGACGTAAAGGAGTTTGTACAGGGCGCAAGCAAGTGCGATTTTGATGTGGATGTTTATTACAACCGCATCCTCATCGACGCCAAGTCCATTCTCGGCGTGCTGAGCATGGATCTGAATCAGATTCTGACTGTGAAATGTCACGGTGAGAACGGCGATTTTGATCGGGTGCTGGCAAAATTTGCAATAGCTTAAAACTAACCGATAAAAGAATACGGCGACAGAAGAAGGAGTCTTCGGCATCCCTGGGATGCCGGAGGCTCCTTCTTCGTTATCAGGGGCCGTTGCCGGGGCTTGCGATCCGGCATTTTTTGTTTCGGTAATTTTACAGGAGCATGCGGCTGTGCTACAATATATTTTTAGAGAACAGCGGTTGGTGAAAGCCAACCGGGAAAAAGCAGGAGAGACCGATACATGGAAGAGACAAGGCCGCAGATCCGCATTTCCGTGCGGGACCTGGTGGAATTTATTCTCCGATCCGGAGATTTGGACAATCGAACAGGAACGAAAACGGATCTGGAAGCCATGCAGGCCGGCGGGCGCCTTCACCGGAAGATCCAGCGGCGGATGGGCGCGCATTATACCGCTGAGGCTGCCCTTAAGCTTCTGGTTCCCATGGGCGACTTCGACTGCTTGGTGGAAGGGCGGGCCGACGGAATCTTTACGGAGGACGGGGAGGTCTACATTGACGAGATTAAGGGCATGTACCGGGATGTGATGCTTCTGGAGGAGCCTGTCCCCGTGCATCTGGCCCAGGCGCTCTGCTACGCCTGCATTTATATGAGACAGCAGGATCTGCCCCGGATCGGCGTCCAGATGACCTATGGCAACCTGGAGACCGGGGAACTGAGGTATTTTCGCTCAGAGCATAAGAGAGAAGCATTGGATGCCTGGTTTGATGAGCTGATGGCCCGCTATGAGAAATGGGCCCGGTTCCAGTACGCGTGGAAGCAGATCCGAAAAGCCAGCATCCGGCCTCTGGAATTCCCCTTTTCCTATCGGGAAGGGCAGCGGGATCTGGCGGCGGGCGTGTACCGGACCATTGCCCGGGGAAAACGGCTTTTTATTCAGGCGCCCACCGGCGTCGGCAAGACCATTTCTACGGTATTCCCGGCGGTGAAGGCCGTGGGCGAGGATCTGGGCGACCGCATCTTTTACCTGACGGCCAAGACGATCACCCGGACCGTGGCCGAGGAAGCCTTCGGAATCTTACGGACTCAGGGTCTGCGCCTGAAGGCAGTGACCCTGACAGCGAAGGAGAAGCTCTGTATCTGCGGGACCCCGGACTGCAATCCGGACGCCTGCCCCTATGCAAAAGGGCATTTCGACCGGATTAACGATGCGGTCTATGAGCTGTTGACGACCGGCCCGGATGCCATCGACCGTGAGCTTCTGCTTTCCCAGGCGGAGCGGCACCGGGTCTGTCCCTTTGAGCTGAGCCTGGACACAGCGACCTGGACCGACGCCATTATCTGTGATTACAATTATGTCTTCGATCCGAACGCGCGCCTGAAGCGCTTCTTCGGCGAGGGTGTGAAGGGCGATTACCTGTTCCTCATCGATGAGGCCCACAACCTGGTGGAGCGGGGGAGGGAGATGTTCAGCGCGCGCCTTTGCAAAGAGGATTTTCTGGAGCTGAAGCGGGCGTTAAAGGGCAGGGATAAAAAGGCTGAACGCCTGCTGGACCGCTGCAATAAGTATCTGTTGGGCTTCAAGCGGGAGTGCGAGACCTGGCAGCTTCATGAGAACATCGATCCGCTGATTCTGCTTACGCTGTCTCTGTCCACGGAGCTGGACCGTCTGCGTGAGGAGGGGCTGGAGCCGGAGCTGGACGCACAGGTGCTGGAATTCTGGTTTACCCTGCGGGATTTCCTGAATACGGCGGATCTGCTGGATGAAAATTATGTGATCTACAGCGAATTGGGAGAAAATGGAAACTTCTATCTGAAGCTCTACTGTGTGGAGACTGCGGAGAACATCCGGGCCTGTCTGGATAAGGGGCGGGCTGCCGTCTTTTTCTCGGCCACCCTGCTTCCCATGCCCTATTATAAGCATCTGTTGGGGGCGGAGGATGATTACGCGGTCTACGCCCGGTCGCCCTTCAGGCCGGAAAAGCGGCTGCTTCTCCTGGGGCAGGATGTGAGCAGCCGCTATACCCGCCGGAACCGCAGCGAGTATGAGCGGATAGCCGCGTATCTGAAGCAGATGAGCAACGCGCGGATGGGGCATTACCTGGCCTTTTTTCCGTCCTACCGGATGATGGAGGATGTCTACGATCTCTATCTGGAGTTGGATGAGGGGCGGACCGAGTGCGTCATTCAGCAAAGCGGCATGGGGGAAGCACAGCGGGAGACCTTCTTAAGCCGTTTCCGGGAACCGGCCTGTACCCGCAGTCTCCTGGGTTTTTGCGTGTTGGGCGGTATCTTCTCCGAGGGCATCGACCTGAAGGGCGAAAGCCTTATCGGGGCGGCCATCGTGGGTACAGGTCTGCCCCAGATCTGCAATGAGCGGGAAATTCTGCGGCAGTATTATGAGGGAAGGCAGATGGACGGCTTCGCCTACGCCTATCGTTATCCGGGCATGAATAAGGTGTTGCAGGCCGCAGGGCGGGTTATACGAACCGAGGAGGATCTGGGCGTGGTATTGCTTCTGGACGACCGGTTTGGGACAGCCGAGTACACGCGCATGTTTCCGCTGGAGTGGAGCGGCGTGCGGGGATGCCGGAGCCGGGATGTGGGAGAGCAGATCGAGGCCTTCTGGAAGATACAGGAAAAATAAAAACACCGATAAGTATGTCTGAGAATAAGACTACTTATCGGTGTTTTGCTATACTGTCCTAGGCAGTAAAATACTCCAGAAACTGCTTTGCAGCAGGACTCAGCGGCAGCTGCTCACTGTGCACCAGCATCAGCTGCCGGCTGGGCAGCTCTTCCGCCAGTGTCAACGGGAACAGATCGCTGGAATGGTTGGGCAGGCAGTAATCTGGCACGAAAGCAATGCCCAGACCAATGGTTGCCAGGTCCAGCAGCAGATCATTACTGGAAAGCTCGATTTCCGGCACCAGATCCAGCTGATGCTGCTGGAACAGGGCATGCAGATATTCGTTGGTGGTACTCTTGCGATCCAGCATCAGAATCGGATAGTTCAGAAGCTCCCTGAAACTCAATTTCTGATTTTCCAGATTAAAATAATTCCGGTTGGCAATAAAGACGTCCTGAAAGCTGCGGACTTTTGTCATATGTCCGGTATTGCCCAGTCTGGAATTAGGGTAATTGGAAAAAATCAAATCCACCTGACCACTTTCCAGAAGATCCACGCAGCCAATGGAGGTATTGTTGGTAACCTTGATATGGATTCCGGGAAATTCCCTGTGGAACCGGCTCAGGAAAGGCCCCAGAAAATACCGGCAGATGGTGTCGCTGGCACCGATGCGCAGCTGGCCGCCGCCCAGGGAATTGGCCTCCATAATCTGATTTTCACCCCGTTTTATCAGGTTGATGGCAGGCTCGATATGGCGCAGCAGAATCTCACCCTCGGGGGTCAGCTGCACCCGCTTTGTGCTCCGGATAAAGAGGTTCTGGTTCAGCTTCTTTTCCAGTACCTTGATGGACTGGCTCACCGCCGACTGAGAGATAAAGAGCTGCTTGGATGCTTCGGAGAAGCTTAAGGTTACAGCCACATGATAGAAGACCTTGTAAAGCTCGTAATTGATATCCATGAAATCACTCCTTCTTTTTCTGATATGCCGACAGAAGCGCAAGGGTCAGAAGGCCGATGGCAGTCAGCAGGGAAATTGCGTCGCCCACCCGGAACAGGATCGGAAGGGTAAAACGAATCGTGACAGTACCGTGCGTCTGTTCCGGAAGCGTGACGCGAAGCCGAACAAGGGTATCACTGACGCCGGTGGAAAGCTTCTGTCCGGATTCATCCTGAGCCCGGTAATAAGGGTAATAGTTAAAGGGCACATCCACATAGGAATCGGAAGCGCCGCTGCTGTTTTCATAGGTGAAAGAAGCGCAGGTGCCGTCTCTGGAAATATTGGTCAGCGCAACACCCTCCGACGCGGTGAAGGTGATGTCCTGGCTGCGAAGCTCCCGGGTACTGAAATAGGCTCCGTCATCGGAAATCAGGTACAGCACGTCGGTGGTCTGAATCTGATCCAGCTGATTTTCCGCTGTGGCAAAGGTGTCCGCTTCATTGACATAGCTGCTGAAATAAGATCCTGCGGACCAGGTCAGGAAGAGAGCGCAGCCGAAAAATAAAAGCTTCTGACCGGAGCGCTCCCGGAAATAGCCGCAGACAGCGATAGCTGATACCACGCAGAGAAACAGCGTCGCGAAGGTCAGAAACCGGGAGGAAAACTGAATGGCCCCGGCTACGCGGTTAATGAGCCCAATCCGCTGCAGCCGCTCCCAGGGAAAATAAATGGTAGAGGCGTAGACGGACAGCCAGCCAAATACCATGCACCAGGTACCAAGCTTTCTCTGAAAAGCCGGAAGCCGGTTTTTCCTGCGGAAGCAGAGGGCGAGGAACAGCAGGATTCCCATTAGCAGGAGAAGACCTATGGAATAAGGCATTTCCCCGGCAACAGAGCCCCGACCGAGAGCGTCGCCTGCGGGATTTAAGAGACCGACGTCAAAGAGCTGGATGCCGTACAGGGAATAACCGGCCAGATTGCGGGTGTCGTCAAGCAATACCAGCGGATACCGCATCAAATCGAGGAAGGGCAGAATTGACCACAGGTTCAGAAGCACCGTGACGCCGCCCGCGAGTACGATATGAAGCAGCCGCTTCCGGTCTTTCAGACGGGGCAGGCAAAGCAGAGCGAACAGTACCGCAAAGCCCAGAGCCAGCTCGGTGGAAATCATGTGGGACTGAAAAAGTGCGGTGAAAGCCAGCACAGCAGTCAGCCATTTCTTATAATTCCCATAGAAAAGCTGGTACATGCCGAGCATCAGCAATGGCAGGAAAACGGTCGCCAGAATCTCGCCCACAGCAGAGCGGGTGTAGAGATTGATGAGCCGGTAAGCCGACAGGGTGTAGAAAAACGCGGCGGTCATGCCAAGCTTTCGGGAACGGCACAGGCGGGAAAAAGCGTAATATGCCATGCCTGCTGTAGCCAGGTTTACACAGAACAGAAGCAGCCGATAGCAGCCGATGGGGGACATGCCAAGCCGAATCAGCAGCGCGAAGGGATACAGGAAAAATTCTGAATAAAAAGTCGGATTCATATAACCGAAGCCCCGGAACAGTCCGGAATGGATGCGCACCGGAAGCTGGGTAAACAGATCCTGAGCCAGATAAAAGAGACGGCTGTAGTGGAAGAACATGTCATGGCCGTTTAAAAGCCAGGGCAGAGTCAGCGGCATGGAAGACCAGACAGACGCAAAAGCCAGCGTAATCAGGATCTCCGGCCGGATGCTCCGGCGGGTTCGGTACAGCAGAAGCAGGCAGGAGGCCAGCAGTAAAAGCGCTGCCAGAATCAGCGGATCCCGGTAGAGGCCCCGATCGGAGAGCAGATAGATGCCCCGGAAGGTAAGGGGATTTTCTGCCAGCACGCGGAACTGTACGCAGGTCAGGGAGTCGTCCAGGGTAAAGGACAGGGTCACTTCTTCCTGTCCGGGCTCTACAGGAGCCTCATTCAGCACGCGTCCGGAGGTATTGTCAGAATTCAGATACAGGGGATCGTATACCTGTACAGTGCTGCCGTCCGCATCGGCTGTGACGGCAAAGGTCAGATGATAAGTACCCTTTTTTAAATAATGGCCGTCGCTGGTGAGTGGGACGGAACCGGCGCCCCCGGGAATAGTCAGCGTCTCATTTTCCACAGTGACGATACCGATGGCGTCTTCCGGATAGTTCATTTCCTCACAGGTAAAATTGCGCTCCACATAATCGGTGAACGGAGCAGCCAGAATCATAACAAGCAGAACCAGCGTAAAGAAAAGCTGGCCCCGGAATTTCAGCAGCTGTTTCATAAAAATCTCCTTTTTAATTAAGAAGTCAGATCTTGTTTTTTTCAGTATAACACAGAAAAAGGAGAAAAGCCATTAGATAAAGTTATAAATTAATTTAAATATATTAATTATACTTATGGAAAGTTTTGTGCTAAGATGGAGACAGGAATTGTTACAAGATGGATAATGTGGTATAATTACGCGAAAGTGTATGATACCGTGCTGAAATACTATCATTATTAGGAGGTCGGTTATGAGCAACGTAAGAAGAATTTATGTGGAGAAAAAGGACGCTTTTGCCGTAAAGGCGGAGGAACTTCAAGAGGAGATCCAGAGCTTCCTGGGAATTGAGGATGTAAAGGGCGTGCGGGTGCTGATCCGTTACGATGTGGAGAATATCTCTGACGAGGTATTCGAGCGTGCCTGCCGGACGGTATTTTCCGAGCCGCCTGTGGATATGTTATATGAAGAGACCTTTGAGATCGCACCGGACGCGAAAGTATTCAGCGTGGAGTACCTGCCGGGACAGTTCGACCAGAGAGCGGATTCTGCTGTGCAGTGCGTCCGTTTCCTGAAAGAGGATGAACAGCCGGTGATCCGCACCGCCACCACCTACGTCATCGAGGGCGGCATTTCCGATGAAGAACTGGCTTCTATTAAGAGCTACTGCATCAATCCGGTAGATTCCCGGGAGGCAGCCGTGGAGAAGCCGGAGACCCTGGTGACCGTATTTGACGAGCCGGCGGACGTGAAGATTTTCGACGGCTTCTGCGATATGGACGAGACCGCTTTAAAAGAGCTTTACAGCTCCCTGAACCTGGCCATGACCTTCCGTGATTTCCAGCACATTCAGAACTATTTCAGAGGCGAGGAACACCGGAATCCGTCCATGACCGAGATCCGCGTGCTGGATACATACTGGTCCGACCACTGCCGTCATACCACCTTCTCCACGGAGCTGACCGACGTAAGCTTCGAAGAGGGTTACTATAAGAAGCCCATCGAGGACACCTATCAGCAGTACCTGGCTGACCGTGCTGAGATTTTCAAAGGAAGAAAGGACAAGTTTGTCTGCCTGATGGATCTGGCGCTGATGGCCATGCGGAAGCTGAAGGCCGAGGGTAAGCTTCAGGATCAGGAGGAATCCGATGAGATCAACGCTTGCTCCATCGTGGTACCCGTGGAAATCGACGGCGAAACGGAGGAGTGGCTGGTAAACTTTAAAAACGAGACTCACAACCATCCGACTGAGATCGAGCCCTTTGGCGGCGCAGCCACCTGTCTGGGCGGCGCGATCCGCGACCCGCTGTCAGGCCGTACCTATGTATATCAGGCCATGCGTGTAACCGGCGCGGCTGACCCCACCGTATCCGTAAAAGAGACCCTGAAGGGCAAGCTGCCCCAGAAGAAGCTGGTGCGCGGCGCAGCCCACGGCTACAGCTCCTACGGCAATCAGATTGGTCTGGCTACCGGTTATGTAAAAGAGATTTATCATCCGAACTACGTGGCGAAGCGTATGGAGATCGGCGCGGTCATGGGCGCGGCTCCCAGAAAGGATGTCATCCGTGAGACATCGGATCCGGGCGATCTGATCATTTTGCTGGGCGGCGAGACCGGACGCGACGGCTGCGGCGGCGCTACCGGTTCCTCCAAGGTACACACTGAGAAGTCCATTGAGACCTGCGGCGCAGAGGTGCAGAAGGGTAATGCTCCCACCGAGCGGAAGATTCAGAGACTGTTCCGCCGTCCGGAGGTAACCCGTCTGATTAAGAAGTGCAACGACTTCGGCGCAGGCGGCGTATCCGTAGCCATCGGCGAGCTGGCAGACGGCCTGAAGGTAAACCTGGATCTGGTTCCGAAGAAATATGCAGGCTTGGACGGCACCGAGATCGCTATTTCCGAGTCCCAGGAGCGTATGGCTGTTGTAGTAGATAAAAAGGACGAGGCAGAGTTCCTGAAATATGCTGCAGAGGAGAACCTGGAGGCTACCACCGTAGCTGTGGTAACCGAGGATCCGAGACTGGTGCTTTCCTGGAGAGGAAAGGAGATCGTGAATATCTCCAGAGCATTCCTGGATACCAACGGCGCTCACCAGGAGACCACCGTAGCGGTAGACCTGCCCACCGAGCAGGATAAATACTTTGTAAGAAATGACGTCGAGGATGTCCGCGCCAAATGGCTGGATACCCTGAAAGACTTAAATGTATGCTCCCAGAAGGGCCTGGTGGAGATGTTCGACAGCTCCATCGGCGCAGGCAGCGTCCTGATGCCCTACGGCGGCAAGTATCAGCTGACCGAGACCCAGGCCATGGTGGCAAAGCTTCCGGTGCTGAAGGGCAAGACAGACGTGGTTACCATGATGAGCTACGGCTTCGATCCGTATCTGTCCAGCTGGAGCCCCTACCATGGAGCAGTATACGCAGTCATTGAGTCCGTGGCAAGAATCGTGGCAGCAGGCGGCGATTACAGCAGGATCCGTTTCACCTTCCAGGAGTACTTCCGCAGAATGACCGAGGATCCCCACCGTTGGAGCCAGCCCTTCGCAGCGCTTCTCGGCGCTTACAGCGCGCAGCTGGGCTTCGGTCTGCCCTCCATCGGAGGAAAGGACAGTATGTCCGGTACGTTTAACGAGATCGACGTACCGCCTACACTGGTATCCTTCGCGGTGGACGTGGCCAGCGACAAGACCATCATCACACCGGAGCTGAAGAAAGCCGGTAATAAGCTGGTTCTGGTGCAGATTCACAGAGACGCTTACGATCTGCCGGATTACGGGGAGATCAAGGATCTGTACGGCAAGTTCTTCGAGGATGTAAAGGCAGGCCGCATTCTGTCCGCCTACGCTCTGGACGGCTCCGGCCTGGCAGCCGCGGTCAGCAAGATGTCCTTCGGCAATCGCTTAGGCGTAAAGATCGAGGCCAATGTAGATAAGAGAGACCTGTTTACCGCAGGCTTCGGCGACATCGTAGCCGAGGTTCCGGCTGACAAGGTGGCTGAGCTTGGCGTAACTTATACGGTAGTTGGCGAAGTAACCGAGAGTGGCTTCGCTTACGGCGATATGAAGATTGACACCGAGGAAGCGCTGAAGACCTGGGAGGAGCCTCTGGAGAAGGTATTCCCCACCACCGCAGTGGCAGGAGCCGAGAAGGTGGAAAGCCCGCTTTACAAGGCGGACAGCGTCTATGTATGCAAGCATAAGGTAGCGCGTCCCACCGTATTTATCCCGGTATTCCCGGGCACAAACTGTGAGTATGACAGCGCCAAAGCCTTTGAGCGAGCAGGCGCGGACGTGATTACCAAGGTATTCCGCAACCTGACTGCAGAGGATATCCGCGAGTCCGTAGAGGAATTTGAGAAGGCCATCAATCAGGCACAGATTATCATGTTCCCCGGCGGCTTTTCCGCAGGCGACGAACCGGACGGTTCCGCGAAGTTCTTCGCGACGGCCTTCCAGAACGCCCGCATGAAGGAAGCAGTGATGAAGCTCTTAAATGAGCGCGACGGACTGGCACTTGGTATCTGCAACGGCTTCCAGGCACTGATTAAGCTGGGATTGGTACCCTACGGCGAGATCGTGGGACAGAAAGAGGATTCCCCGACCCTGACCTTCAATACCATTAACCGTCACGTCTCCAAGATGGTTTACACCAAGGTAATGACCAACAAGTCACCGTGGCTTGCGGGCGCAGAGCTGGGCAAGACTTATGTAAACCCGGCTTCCCATGGAGAGGGACGTTTTGTGGCGAGCAAGGAGTGGATCGACAAGCTTTTCGCGAACGGTCAGGTAGCGACCCAGTATGTCAATCCGGATGGCGAAGCCAGCATGGACGAGTATTGGAATGTAAACGGTTCCTACGCAAGCATTGAGGGAATCACAAGCCCGGACGGACGTATCCTTGGCAAGATGGCGCACTCCGAGCGCCGCGGCGACTCCGTTGCCATCAATATTTACGGAGAGCAGGACATGAAGATCTTCGAGTCCGGCGTAGCATATTTTAAGTAAGACAAAGGAATGTTTATGGACACAAAAAAGTTTGAATTTTTTTGCAGTCGTGTAGCAGCAGGGGTAGGAATCCTAATCTTGGGATTCCTGTCCCTGTATAGTATTTTTTACACAAGAAAATTTCCAACCAATCATGACGAGATGCCGGTGCAGACCTGGGGCTCGCCGGTAAGTCTGGTGATTCTGGTGGTATTACTGATCGCGGCTGTAGGGTATCTCGGACACTGGATTTTAAAAAATGAGAAGCACCGGGAACGGAACATCCGCCTGTTGCTTGCCTTTACCTGTATCTATGCGGCAGTCTACGGAATCGTCTGGGCCTTTGCCTGCAAATACCACATGATGTGGGATCCGCAGCTGGTATCCTTCTGGGGCGATCAGCTGGCCCACGGCATGAATGACGTCAGCGCCAGCGATATTGATTATCTGAGCTCCTATCCCCACCAGATGGGACTGATTGCGCTGCTGGAGCTGGTCTACCGGATCTGCGGTCCCGAGAACTATCATGCCTTTCAGGTGCTGAACGGGCTGGGTGCCGGAGCCATCGTATATCTGGGCTGCAAAATCATAAGAATGACCACGAAGCGTCAGGAGCCGGCAGTTTATTTTCTGCTCCTGATGTTGTGCTGTCATCCTTTATATATTTATGTGTGTTTTGTCTACGGAGAGGTGCTGTCTGTGTGCCTTTCTTTTCTTGCTGTTTACGCGCTTTTATTATATCTGGAGCGTCGGCAGATCCGCTACGGCGTGCTGCTGGGCGCGGCGCTGACCCTAGCCTGCCTGGTACGGAGCAACTGCTATATCGTCATTGCGGCCATCGCCTGCGTCCTTCTGGTAAAAATGATTTCCGACAAAAAGCTGCGTCACGGTCTGGTGCTGCTTCTGTGCCTTGCCATGTTTTTTGTGAGCCATACGGCTCTTGATAAGTTCTATGAGCAGCGGCTGGGCTTTTCATTGGAAAATGGTATGCCGACGGTGCTCTGGGTGGCCATGGGCCTGCAGGAGGGCGGAAGCGACGGCATTGAGCGGGAGGCCGGCTGGTACAATGGCTTTGCCTACGACGTCTTTGTGGACGAGTGCGGAAGAGATCAGGAGCAGTCGAAGCAGATTGGTATGGAAGCTGTGATGGAATCTCTGATGAATTTTAAAGAGCATCCGGCCTATGCCGCGGACTTCTTCTGGCGCAAGATCGGAAGTCAGTGGGTAGAGCCCACCTATTCTTGTATGCAGGAGACCAACCGTAGAATCGAGGAGCGGAGCACCTTTATGGATCGGCTTTACAAGGGTGATCTCTGGCCGGGCTTTGTGCGCTTTATGGACGTATATCAGTCCGTGATTTATTTCGGAGCCTTTCTGTTCCTGCTTCTGATAATTCGAAAAAAGATTCCGGTGGAGCAGCTGTCTCTGCTGATTGTAGTTATCGGCGGTTTTCTCTTTTACGTTGTCTGGGAGGCAAAATCCAGGTATGTGTTGCCTTATTTTATTATGCTAATCCCCTCCGCCGCCTGCGGTTGGGATCTGTTCCTGCAGAAATTAGGAAGGCTATGGGAAAAATGCGGAGTCGGCAGACGGGTACGTGCCTTTGCGGCTAAGCTTCAGACAGAAAAGACGGAACAGCTCTGCAGCCGCGTCATCTTACTCCTGGCCGGACTGCCCACAGCTTTTCTGTTTCTGTACAGCCTGATTTTCACCACCATTTATGAGAGCAACGATCTGGAGGTACCGTCCCAGACGGTGGATCCGGTGCCGCTTATCCTCCTGTTTGTGGCGGCTTCGCTGGCAGCTCTCTGGATGGCGGGCCGGTGGATTCTGAAAAAGGAAGCAAACCGGAAGCGGAATCTCCACATCCTGCTGGGCGTGGTGCTGGCCCACTGCGCGGTGTTTTGCATCGCCTGGAATCTGTTGGATCAGAGTGCGTTGCGGGCAGATCCCCTGTACATTCACGCCATCGGCGGCGGCTTTGCTTTAAGCGATCTGAACGAGAGTGCCATGGATTATCTCTACACCTATCCTCATCAGGCCGGACAGGCCCTTCTGGTGGAAATCGTATACCGCATCTTTGGTTATGAGAATTTCTTCGCGTTCCGGATGGTGAATACGTTGGGCGTATTGGTATTTGTGGTCAGCGGTTTCGCGATTACGGGAGAACTGTTCCGGAAGGACCGGGCGCAGGTGAACTTCCTGCTGCTGGCGGCTGGCTGTGTTCCGCTTTTTGTGTATACAAACGTAATTTACGGAGAAGTTCTGGCAATTGCAGCAGTTTCCTTCGGCCTCTGGATGTTCCTGCGGTGGCTGCGGGAGGAAAAGCTGCGGGATCTGATTTTAATGATTCTGGCGCTTGTTTTCGCCGTTTATATGAAAAATAACGCGCTGATCGCGGCGGTAGCTATCATTCTTACGGCGCTGATAAAAGCCGTTGCGGAGCACCGGAAGAAGCTGGCCGTCTGGATGATTCCGTTCCTGGCCGCGCTATTGCTTTCGCAGCCGGCCATGACAAAGCTCTATGAGCACCGGAGCGGCTGGCCCCTCGACCGGGGCATGCCGAAGACGCTCTGGGTAGCCATGGGACTCCAGGGTGAGGGCATGACCGCGGGCTGGTGGAACGAGTACCCGGATAAGGTCTATAAGGAACAGGCAGGTTACAACCCGGAGGAGGCCGACGCCATTGCGAAGGAAGCCATCGCATTTTCCGTGAAGGGGTTTGCGGAGCATCCGAAGGCAGCAGTATCCTTCTTTGGCCATAAATTCGTGAGCCAGTGGAACGACGCCGGCTACGGCTGTGAAGTGAGCGCCGGAAGCCAGGATACTCCGCGGCTGAAATTCTGGATGAACGGTTATCAGTCGCTGATTTTCCTGGGAGCCTGTGCCTTTGCGGTACTGGCATGGAAACGAAGATACCGGATCGAAGCGTGTCTGCCGGTGTTGATCCTGCTGGGCGGTTATCTGTTCCATCTGGCCTGGGAGGTCAAGGGACGATATGGTCTGTTCTATTTTGTGCTGCTGCTTCCGGCGGCTGCAGAAGGACTGGACGGACTTACGGAAAAAGCGTTGAAGAAGGAAAAAGCGGGGGAAAACGTTCATGAAGCATGAAAAAAAGTGGACGCTGGAGAGTCTGTCCTGTAAGGCTGTCTGGTTTTTGAGCACTCTGATTTTTCTGGTTTTGACGGTTACGGGTCTGATTTTTACCCGGTACTTTGTCGCGGATTATTCCATAGAGAAGCCTTATGTGAAAATAGCCTGGTTTCCGCTGATCCTTCTGGGGGCGGCGCTGTTGGGCCGGGTGATTTATCGGATTGCCTGCTGCATTTCAGAAGACGCGGTACGGGGAAAAAGACAGGTAAGGTGCCTGCTTCTTATCGTACTGATCTGGTGCCTGCTTTTTGGAGCTGTCTGGGTACTCCTGGCAGCCAGCACGCCGGTGGCCGATCAGTATATGGTAGCCACCAGCGCCGAGCGCTTTGCACAGGGCAATTATGGCCGTCTGGAATATGGAAAATATCTGTATTACTATCCGTTTCAGGTGGGACTGACGGCCTGGGAGGAGCTGAATTTCCGGCTCTTTGGACTGCATAACTATACGGCTCTTCAGCTGGGAAATGTGTTTGCGATCCTGGGAACGGTCTATGCAGGCTACCGGATTGTGAGCCTTTTATTTGACAAAAGAAGAGTGGAAGCGTGCTACCTTCTGCTGATGGCGTGCTGCTTTCCGCTTCTGATTTTCAGCGCGTATATCTACGGGGATGTGCTTTCTATTTTCCTGTCCATGCTTGTGCTGTGGCAGACGCTCAGAATGGTAAAAACAGAGAAAAAGTCCGCGGTTCTGTGGATGGTCCCGGCGGCAGCGGCAGCGGTGGCGCTGCGCAGCAACAGCCTGATTGTTCTGATTGCGGTCTGCTGCGTGCTGGGCGTAAAAGCCATAACAGGAAAAAAATGGATATATCTGCTGTGCGTTCTATTGCTGGGTGTGGGAGCTTTTGCGGGAAAAAAAGCGATCTATCAGTACTATGAGGCCAAATCCGGAACGGTGATCAACGATGGAATGCCGTCCGTACTCTGGATTGCCATGGGCATGCAGGAGGGCGATCTGGAAGCGGGCTGGTATAACGGATATTCCATTTACATTTATCAGGATACCTGTCTGTACGACGGCCCCACGGCGAAAGCGCTTGGAATTGCCGAGATCAAGGCAAGGGTGAAGGTATTTCTGAAAGATCCGCTTTATGCGGCGGATTTCTACTCCAGAAAATTTACCAGTCAGTGGAATGATCCCACCTATGGCTGTTTTATCATGACCTACGCGGCGGATCAGGGGCGAAGTGATCTGGGCGAAAGCCTCTACACAGGAACGCCGAAGGCCGTATTGGAGAAGTTTATGGACAGCTATCAGCTTGTGATTTACGGAGCGGTGCTGTTTCTGCTGGTATACAGACGAAAAGAAAAGCGGGAGCTGGAATGGTATGTACTTCTGATCGCCGTGATAGGCGGCGTGCTGTTCCACGAGCTCTGGGAGGCCAAATCCCGCTATGTACTCCCGTATTTTATCATGATGATTCCGATGGCCGCGGCGGGGCTTATGGAGCTTGGCGGAGCAATCGGAAAATGGAGGACGAAAGATGAGACTGCGAAAGGCGGCAGATAGGACGGTTTCCATACTGGGGCTGGGGTTATTTGGGGTACTGACAGGCTTCAGTCTGTTCCTGACCTCTCGGTTTGCGCTGAGCTATGAGGAAATTCCCCGCACGACAGGGGATATTTTCCCGCTGGTGCTGCTGATTTGCGGGTGTCTGACCTTTGTCATGTATCGGATTTCTGAATGGATGCTTCGGGAGGAGGAGCGGCAGGAACGACGCGTCCGGATTCTGGCCGGGGCGGTATTTTGCTATGTGCTTTTACTTGGCGTCTGGTGGGTCGGCGCCGCCGATGTGGTTCCGGCAGGGGATCAGGCGTCCATCTGTACGGCTGCGGAGCAGTTTCGAAACGGGAACTTCGAGATGCTCACCATCGATTCCTATGAGAAATATCTTTATATCTATCCTCATCAGGTAGGGCTGACGGCGGTTATGGAGGTCGTATTCCGGCTGTTTGGAGATGGCAATTATATGGCCTTTGAGTATCTGAACTGTCTGAGCGCGGCGCTTACGCTGTACTTCGGCTACCGCGTTACCCGCTGCCTGACCGGGGAAAAACGAGCCTGGATTTATGAGCTGTTCCTGAGCGCGGCCTGTTTCCCGCTGTTGTTTTATACGACCTTCGTGTACGGGGAAATGCTGTCGATCATGCTGTCGATGCTGACGATCTGGCTTTTTCTGGAATATCGGAAGCGGGAGCAGGCATGGTGGATGATCGGCTGCGCGTTTAGCTGCGCGGCAGCGTGTCTGGTCCGGAACAACTGTCTGATTTTGCTGATTGCCCTGGTTCTGGTGCTGCTGGTGACGGCCCGTGGCGAACGGAAATGGAAGCTGCTGCTGTCGGTTCTTTTGCTGGCGGCGGTATATCTGGGAGCGAAAAACGCAGTGCAGACCATGTACGAGCAGCGCTCCGGCGTGGAACTGAACGCGGGCGCGCCCAAGCTTCTGTGGGTGGCCATGGGGATGCAGAAGGGGGAAGGGGCTCCGGGCTGGTCCAACGGTTATATCCTGCACAATTACTGGGGAGCGTCGGACTTTGATAACGAGGCCGCTCAGGCTATGGCGGTTCAGGATATTAAGAATTCAGCGAAGGAGTTCCTGCATCATCCCAGGTACGCGTTGTGGTTTTATGCGGAAAAATTTGCAAGCCAGTGGAATGATCCCACTTATGAATGCTTTGCCATGACCCACATGGATAACGATCACCGAAGCGCGGTGGCGCAGAAGCTGTACGAAGGGGTTCCGCACAGGGCGATGACCTGGTTTATGAATCAGTATCAGAGCCTGATTTACGGCGGGTGCTTCCTGTGGATTCTGTATACATTCTGGAAGAAAAAGGATTTGTCCAGGCTGATACTTGTGATTACCGTGTTCGGCGGTTTTCTGTTCCATATGATCTGGGAAGCGAAGGGACGGTATATTCTGCCCTATTTCGTGCTGATGCTGCCGATGGCGGCAGGCGGCCTTGCGGAGGCTTCGGTGCGTATGCGGGAGTGGCTTAAGCGGCATGGCAGACTTCCGGTTAAAATGAAAATGCAGTAAAAAAATGGAACGTATAGTAGCGGGGAAATGACACATACTACTCTTACAGACAAAGGCGCGGATGGCGGTGGCTGTCCGCGCCTCACATAGTTTTTAACAGGAGGTAAGGGTACGATGACAAGACTGGATTGTACGGTAGGAAGCTGTCTCTACAATAAGGAGCAGTGCTGCTGCAAGGACAATATCGAGGTGGCGGGCGATCACGCGAAGCATTCCCGCGAAACCTGCTGCGAGAGCTTCCGGGAGCGGACCATAGGCGCGGCACAGAGCGGCGTGGAGATTCCAACCAAGAATACGGAGGTGGTCTGCAAGGCATGTGACTGCACCTTTAATGAGGACTGCAGATGTACGGCCAAGCATATCGGTATCGCGGGCGGGGCGGCCTGCGATTGTAAGGATACGGAGTGTGCTACGTTTCGGTGTAGATGTGAGTAAAATTTAGGTTATGTTCAGACAGGAGAATCCGGTTCTCCTGTCTGGGATGAAGTTCTATGTTTATGAGAGCATGCCGCCGAGCGTGCCGCCGGCGGTGCAGAGGAGCAGGGTGGTGATGAAGCTGGAGGCTTCGGCGCTGCCCTGACGGGCGGCCAGGGAGATGAGGGCCAGCAGGGTGAAGTAGAGGAGGCCGCCCGCCGCGCCCCAGAGGTATTTGCGGGTTTTCATCATTTTGCCCATGAGAAAGCCGGCCAGGAAGCAGGCGATGAGGTATATGGCGGTGATGCTTAAGTTGATGACGGACTCGGACAGGCGCAGCTTGTAGAGGAGCAGCGCAAGCAGAAGAAGCAGCCCGCCGGTGACGATGTAGGCGGCCAGCAGGGCCTTTAAAAGGCGCATGGCAGCGCCCTGATAATGTTTCATTTTTTCCATGATGGCTCCCTTCTGATGGGCGGCTCTTACGCGGGCCGCCTTTCTGGTTTAGTATATGTAGCGATTTTTCGGTCCATGCCTGAAAAAAATACTTTAAAAATCGCTGCATCTATGCTATACTGTTCTGTAACTACAGGGTATCACCAGATAATCCCTGGAAGATTGAAAGACAGGAGGGAAACCAAGATGAAGCATATTCAGACACTGAACACACAGATTCTGCAGAATACCGTGAAAAAAGGCGGCTGCGGAGAGTGCCAGACATCCTGCCAGTCAGCATGTAAGACATCCTGCACCGTAGGAAACCAGACATGCGAGCAGCATAAATAAGGCATATTTTCAAGGCTTTCAGAATACCCCGCCGCTGACGGCGGGGTATTTGAGCGATCACAGGTATTTTATTTAAGGAGACAACATGATACATCGTTACTATAATAATGGATATTACATCGTCCTGGACGTGAACAGCGGGGCTGTCCATGTGGTGGACGAGCTGGCTTACGAGGTTATCGGCCTGGTAGACGAGGCCTGTCAGCCGGATGAGATTGTCGCGAAATTGAAGGACCGCTGGCCCGAGAGCGACATCCGCGAGGTGCTGGAAGATGTGGAGGAGCTGACCCGTCAGGGCGTCCTCTTTACGGAAGATACATATAAGGATAAAATCATTGATTTCAAGAAGCGTTCTACTGTAGTCAAGGCCCTGTGCCTGCACATCGCCCATGACTGCAATCTGGCCTGCCGCTACTGCTTCGCCGAGGAGGGCGAGTACCATGGCCGCAGAGCGCTGATGTCTTACGAGGTGGGCAAGCAGGCCCTGGATTTCCTCATTGCCAATTCCGGAAGCCGCCGGAATCTGGAGGTGGACTTCTTCGGAGGCGAGCCGCTGATGAACTGGCAGGTGGTCAAGGACCTGGTGGCCTATGGACGTGAGCAGGAGAAGCTTCACGATAAGAAGTTCCGTTTCACCCTGACCACCAACGGTATTCTTCTGAACGACGAGGTTCAGGAGTTTGTCAATAAAGAGATGAGCAACGTAGTCTTAAGTATCGACGGACGAAAGGAAGTCAACGATAAGATGCGTCCCTTCCGCAACGGCCACGGCAGCTACGATATCATTGTGCCGAAGTTCCGGAAGCTGGCAGACAGCCGGAACCAGACCAATTACTACGTGCGTGGAACCTTCACCCGCAATAACCTGGACTTCTGCGAGGACGTGCTGCATATGGCGGACTTAGGCTTCAAGCAGGTGTCCGTGGAGCCGGTTGTGGCAGCGCCGGAGGAGGATTACGCCATCCGTGAGGAGGATATTCCGTTTATCTGCGAGCAGTATGACAAGCTGGCGGCAGAGATGGTAAAGCGTCATGGCAGGGAAAATGATTTCAACTTCTTCCATTTCATGATCGACCTGACCGGAGGCCCCTGTGTATACAAGCGCCTGTCCGGCTGTGGTTCGGGAACCGAGTACCTGGCTGTAACTCCCTGGGGCGACCTGTATCCCTGCCATCAGTTCGTGGGAAATGAGAAGTTCCTCATGGGAAATGTATGGGACGGCGTAAAGAATGAGGAGCTACGCGACGAGTTCAAGTGCTGCAATGTCTATGCCAAGGAAAAATGCCAGAAGTGCTTTGCCAAGTTTTACTGCAGCGGCGGCTGCGCAGCCAACTCCTACAATTTCCACGGAAGCATCAACGATGCCTATGACATCGGCTGCGAGCTTCAGAGAAAGCGTGTGGAATGCGCAATTATGATCAAGGCAGCTACGGCTGAGCAAGGAGAATAAAAGTCATGAAAAAGAGTACAGGAATTATCAGTCTGGTTCTGACGGTGGCTGTGACAGCGGGACTGCTGGCACTGGCTGCTGTGGGAGTGGGCGAGAACAAGACAGGAGCGGCAAAGAATATTCCGTTGGGTCTCGATCTGGCCGGCGGCGTGAGCATTACCTATCAGGCCAAGGGCGAGACGCCAAGCGCCGAGGAGATGAACGACACCATCTACAAGCTGCAGAAGCGTGTGGAAGGCTACAGCACCGAGGCGCAGGTTTACCCCCAGGGCGATGACCGGATCAACATCGAGATTCCGGGCGTGACTGACGCCAACGCTATTCTGGAAGAACTTGGAAAACCTGGTTCTCTTTCCTTCCAGGATATGTCCGGCAATGAGCTGCTGTCCGGTACAGATATCAAGACCGCTGAAGCAAAGGCTTACAAGGACAACCTGAACAACACCGATTATGAAGTGGCGCTGACTCTGACCGACGAGGGCGCGGAGAAGTTCGCGGAGGCTACCGCGGCCAACATCGGCTCCCGCATCGCCATTGTATATGACGGCGAGACCATCAGCGCGCCGACTGTACAGACCGCCATTACCAACGGTAATGCAGCCATTACCAATATGGAGTCCTATGAGTCAGCAGAGCAGCTGGCTTCCACTATTCGTATCGGTTCCCTGAAGGTGGAGCTGGAGGAGATCCAGTCCAAGGTCGTAGGCGCGCAGTTGGGCGCTGACGCCATCCGTACCAGTATGCTGGCCGGAATCATCGGTTTTGCGCTGGTTGTTATCTTTATGATTATCATGTACCGTCTGCCGGGCGTGGCAGCAGGTATTGCGCTGACTTCCTATGTTGGCATTACCTTAGGTCTGTTGAACGCATTTGAGATTACCCTGACCCTGCCGGGTATCGCAGGTATCATTCTGGGTATCGGTATGGCCGTGGATGCCAATGTCATTATCTTCGCCCGTATCCGGGAGGAAATCGGCGCAGGCAAGTCGGTAAAGGGCGCCATTAAGACAGGCTTCCAGAAGGCGCTGTCCGCTATTCTGGACGGCAACATCACCACGCTGATTGCGGCGATTATCCTGAGCCTGAAGGGCTCCGGATCGGTCAAGGGCTTTGCCCATACGCTGGCTTTAAGTATCGTGGTTTCCATGTTTACGGCCCTGGTGATAACCAGACTGGTTATGAATGCGTTTTACGCGCTGGGACTTCAGGACGCGAAGCTCTACGGTATCCAGAAGGAGCGCAAGACCATAAACTTCCTCAGCAAGAAAAATATCTGCTTTGTGATTTCCGCAGTGCTGATTCTGGGCGGACTGGCAGTTATGGGCGTGAACGGATCCAAGGGTAAGGGCGCGCTGAATTACAGCCTGGAGTTCCAGGGCGGTACCAGCATTACCATTCCGATGAACGAGGCCCTGTCCATTCAGGAGATCGACGAGACTGTGAAGCCGGTGGTAAGCGAGGTTATCGGAAGCAATGAGATTCAGGCCCAGAAGGTAGACGGCAGCAACGATGTTATTGTGAAGACCAGAGCCCTGGATCTGGAGACCCGAGAGGCCCTGTGCCAGGAACTGGTGGAGAAGTTTGGTGTAGATGAGAATCAGATTGCTATCGAGAACATCGGCGCGGCTATCAGCAGCGAGATGCGTTCCGACGCCATCACCGCTGTACTGCTGGCAGCCCTGTTTATGCTGCTGTATATCTGGTTCCGGTTCAAGGATATCCGGTTCGCGACCAGCGCCGTAGCGGCTCTCTTACACGATGTGCTGGTGGTACTGGCCTTCTACGCCGTGGCGCGGCTGTCCGTAGGCAGCAACTTCATTGCCTGCATGCTGACCATCGTCGGTTACTCCATCAACGCGACCATCGTCATCTTCGACCGTATCCGTGAGAACCTGGAGACCGCCGGAAGAAAGGCCGACCTTCAGGAGCTGGTAAACCGCAGTATTACCCAGACCCTGTCCCGAAGCGTGAATACGTCCGTGACCACCTTTATCACCGTTGCGGTTCTGTATATCCTGGGCGTAGCGTCTATCCGTGAATTCGCCCTGCCGCTGATGGTGGGTATCGTGTGCGGCGCTTATTCTTCGGTATGCATTACGGGTGCGCTGTGGTATGTGATGAAGACGAAGCTGGGTAAAAAGAACTAAGTTTTTTATTCAGTCAAAAGACAAGTACAAAAAAACATAGTATTAAGATAATTTTTCTTGATTTTCGTGCGATGCGTAAGCGAGCACGAGACATAAAAGGCAGATGGTGGATGCATCATCTGCCTTTTTATGTTATGATAATGTGCGGTACAAAATTTGAGTTACAGGAGATTATACATATATGAACGAACAATGGATACAAGCCCCCAAAATCGACGGCAACCAGGAGCTGGCCGCGCAGTTTCACATGAGCCCCATGGCCATGCGCCTGATCCGCAGCCGGGCCGGGGAGAGCGAGGCAGAGGTCCGGGCCTATCTCTGCGGCACCCTGGACGATCTGGCGGACGCCCGCCTTATGAAGGGCATGACGGAGGCCGTGGCGCTGCTGCTTGAGAAAATCCGGGCGGGCGCGTCCATCCGCATCATCGGCGACTACGACATTGACGGCGTGAACGCCACCCACATCCTGGTGACGGGCCTTCGCCGGGTGGGCGCGCAGGTGGACACGGTGATTCCCGACCGTCTGAAGGACGGCTACGGTATCAATGAGCACCTGATTGAGCAGGCGAAGGAGGCAGGTATCGACACCATCGTTACCTGCGACAATGGCATCGCCGCAGCCAAAGAAATCGCCTATGCAAAAGAACTGGGCATGACCGTCATTGTCACCGACCATCATGAGATACCCTACCGGGAAGCAGAGGACAGCACCCGCACCACGATCCTGCCCCCGGCGGATGTGATTGTGAACCCAAAGCAGGCTGACTGCCCCTATCCCTACAAAAAGCTCTGCGGCGCAGCCGTGGCCTGGCGGCTGGTGGAGGTACTCTATCAGGAGGCAGGCGTCCCCCGGGAAGAATTCCTCGATTTGGCTCAGTTTGCAGCCGTGGCCACCATCGGCGACATTATGGATCTGACCGGTGAAAACCGGATTCTGGTAAAATACGGATTAAAACAGTTAGCAGATACTACCAACCCGGGTTACCGGGCTCTGCTAGCTGTCAACGGCCTGGAGGGTAAGAAGCTCACCGCCTACCACATCGGCTTCGTTATCGGCCCCTGCATCAACGCCAGTGGCCGCCTGGACACTGCAAAGAGGGCACTGGAGCTGCTGGGCGCGTCCTCTAAGACCGAGGCGGAAAAGCTGGCCGGGGATCTGAAAGCCCTGAATGACAGCCGGAAGGATCTGACGGCGAAGGGAACCACCGAGGCTATCCGCCTTATCGAAGAGACCGATTTGGGTCAGGATAAGGTTCTGGTGGTCTACCTGCCCGACTGCCACGAAAGCCTGGCCGGTATCATCGCAGGCCGCATCCGGGAGCGCTATTTCCGCCCCTGCTTCGTGCTGACCGACGGTGAGGAGGGCGTGAAGGGATCGGGGCGTTCCATTCCCGGCTACCACATGTTCGAGGAAATGACAAAGGTGGCGGAATTATTTACCAAATTCGGCGGCCACCCCATGGCGGCAGGCCTGTCCATCCCCACGGAAAATGTGGAACTCCTGCGGAAGCGCCTGAACGAAAACTGTCGCCTGACCGACGCAGATCTGATTCCGAAGCTGTCCTACGACGCCGTCCTGCCCATTCAGTATGCAGGCGAACAGATTATAAAGGAGCTTGAGCTTCTGGAGCCATTTGGCAAGGAAAATGATAAGCCCCTGTTCGCGGCAGCGAACGTCCGGGTGAAAAGCGCCCGCGTCATCGGTAAAAACCGCAACGTCTTGAAGACTGTCCTGGAGGACGACAAAGGAAGCCGCCTGGAGGGCATCAGCTTCGGCGACGTGGAAGCTGACCTGCATTACATAGAAAGCAAAGACACCGTCTGCTTGCTCTATTACCCGGAAATCAATGAATTTCAGGGGAGGAGAACCGTACAGGCGGTCATTGAAAGCTGGAGATAAAAAACGATGGATCTGGTGCGAAAGCACATTTAATGGAAAAAAGTAGAAAATTAACAGATTAAATTATTGAAATTGTGCAAAAAACAGAGAAAAATTGTGAAAAGGGTTGTATATAGAAAATCGGTGTCCTATAATAACCCTTAACTTCCAAAATAAAAAGACAACGAGGAGGAAAACGTTATGTCAGTAAACAAGAAGATAAAAGCGCGTTACGCGGAAATCGCTCAGTTTCTGGGCCTGCGTTTCAACGAAGAGTATTGTGTGGTTTATGGAGAGAAGGATGGCTTTACGCTTCGCATCAGCGGCCTGGACAATGGCCGGGGTATCGAGTACGGTATGGTCTGCGTATCGGTCGGTGTGTCTGAGAATGGCGTGAAGCTTGAACAGGATAAACAGTTCCGCAAGGAGCATAAGGGCGTCATGGGCATCGTACAGGAAAAGCATACTGTCCGGATGACCCTGAAGCAGTGTAAAAATATGGAGAAGCTTAAGGGCGTTCTGCAGGACTCCCTTCCGGCCTTCCTGGACATGCTGAAGCTGGGAGGATTTACCAATGGCTGTGAGCTCTGCGGCGAGGCCAAGGAGACCGGAGCAGCTTACGTGGCAGGCAATTCCATCTGCCTCTGCGACGAGTGCTACGACAAGGTCAGCGAGAACGCGGCGGCTTACACTGCAAATGAGAAGAACAAGAAGGAAAACCTGGTAGGCGGCGTCGTAGGCGCGCTGGTAGGCTCCCTGCTCGGCGTAGCCAGCATCATTCTGCTGAGCCAGATGGGTTATGTGGCAGCCCTGTCCGGCGTCATCATGGCAGTCTGCGCGCTGAAGGGCTACGAGCTTCTGGGCGGCAAGCTGACCAAGAAGGGTATCATCATCAGCGTAGTGATTATGATCATCATGACCTATGTGGGCGACCGCCTCGACTGGGGCATCATGATTGCCAGAGAGCTGGAGGTAGACGTTTTCTACGGCTACCGTCTGGTACCGCTGCTTCTGTCTGAGGAGATCATCGATGCGACCAGCTATGTGGGCAACCTGGTACTGGTATACGCCTTCCTGCTTCTGGGCGCCATCCCCACCATCCGCAACGCCATGCGCAGGGACAAGGTGGCAGGAACCATCTGCAAACTGCATTAAGAAACGAAAAAAACGGCCCGGCCTGTAAAAACGCAGACGGGCCGTTGGCGTTACAAAGCCCGTAAATCCGGCCCCCTGTCTTGTCAAACACCGGGAATCATGCTATAATGGGCAAGTATGTAAATACCGTGCTGACAGGACGGTAGTTTTTTGTTTTTAAAATTTAACAAAAAAAGGAAAGAAGAGGAAGAAACATGAAGAAGATTGAAGAATACGTCAGAAGCATACCGGATTTCCCGGAGGAGGGAATTATTTTCCGCGATATCACATCCGTACTGCAGGATGCGGACGGCCTTCATCTGGCCATTGACTCCATGCAGGCTCTGCTGGACGGCGTGGATTTCGACGTGGTCGTAGGAGCAGAGTCCAGAGGCTTCGTGTTTGGTACTCCGATTGCCTATAATCTGCATAAGCCCTTCGTACTGGTGCGGAAGAAGGGCAAGCTTCCCTGCGAGACCGTTTCCCGCTCCTATGATCTGGAGTACGGTACCGCGGAGATCGAGATGCACAAGGATTCCATCAAGCCGGGCCAGAGAGTCGTTCTGGTGGACGATCTGATCGCCACCGGAGGAACCATCGAGGCGGCTGCGAAGCTGGTGGAGGAGCTGGGCGGCAAGGTCGTGAAGATCATTTTCCTGATGGAGCTGGCAGGCCTGAAGGGCCGGGAGCGTCTGAAGGATTACGATGTGGCGTCTGTCATCCGTTACGATGGAAAATAAATAATACAGGGGGACGAGTGAGATGAAGAAGTTTTTCGAGGAATTTAAGAAGTTTATTTCCAGGGGCAACGTCATGGATATGGCAGTCGGTGTTATCATCGGCGGCGCGTTCACCGCGATAGTCAATTCTCTGGTAAATGATATTTTCATGCCGGTGCTCTCCCTGATTACCGGCGGCTTTGATATTGCCGGCATGTCCGTGTCCTTCGGCGTGGGCGACAATGCGGCGACATTGAACTACGGCGCATTCCTTTCCGCTGTAATTAATTTCCTGCTGATCGCGCTGGTGATCTTCTGCATCATCAAGGCCATGAATACCGCTAAGGACAAGATGCTGAAGAAGCAGGAGGAGGAAGCGCCCGCTCCGACCACCAAGAAGTGTCCCTATTGCATGTCTGAGATTGATATTCAGGCGACTAGATGTCCTCATTGTACATCTGAGTTGCAATGATTTGGATCAGCCTGAAGCACTTGCTGCTGAAGGCGTAAGAAAGTGATTCAGGAGTGCAAAATCCCATCGGCGAAGCCGATTTTCATGGATTTTGCATGAATTGTAACTGTGAAGGGACTGAACAGTTATAATTACAAAAAGGCAGGTGTTGATTATGGCAGAGACGAAAATCGGTGTAAAAAACAGAGATATGGAAGTGAACCGGGACGACGAGAATGTGAAGGCAATGCAGGATTTCACCAGTCCGGATGTCCTCTACAAAGAGCTGATCGCCAGCGTCCACAAGTACCATCCGTCCACCGATATCTCGATGATTGAAAAGGCCTACAAGATCGCGTCTGAGGCGCATCAGGGACAGCTTCGGAAATCAGGAGAGCCGTACATCATTCACCCCTTGTGCGTGGCCATTATCCTGGCAGATCTGGAGCTTGACAAGGAGACCATCGTGGCAGGACTTCTGCATGACGCGGTGGAGGATACGGTCATGACCACCGAGGAGATCGCGGCGGAGTTCGGCGACGATGTGGCCCTTCTGGTAGACGGCGTCACCAAGCTGGGACAGCTGTCCTATTCTGCGGATAAGATCGAGATTCAGGCGGAAAACCTGCGTAAAATGTTCCTGGCCATGGCCAAGGATATCCGTGTCATCCTGATTAAGCTGGCCGACCGTCTGCACAATATGCGGACCCTTCAGTACATGAAGCCCGAGAAGCAGAAGGAAAAGGCCCGGGAGACTATGGACATCTACGCGCCCATCGCCCAGCGTCTCGGTATTTCCAAGGTCAAGAATGAGCTGGATGATTTATCGCTGAAATATCTGGAGCCGGAGGCTTATTATGACCTGAAGGAGCAGATTGCTGAGAAGCGGAGCGTCCGGGAAGCCTTCGTCCAGCGTATCGTGGCGGAAGTAAAGAATCACATGGACAACGCAGGCATCGAAGCCCATGTGGATGGCCGTGTAAAGCATTTTTTCAGTATCTATAAGAAAATGGTGAACCAGCACAAGACGCTGGATCAGATATACGATTTATTTGCGGTCCGGATCATCGTGGAGACGGTCAAGGACTGCTATGCAGCCCTGGGTATCATCCATGAGATGTACAAGCCCATTCCGGGCCGTTTCAAGGACTATATTGCCATGCCCAAGGCCAATATGTACCAGTCGCTCCATACGACACTGATTGGCCCCAACGGCCAGCCCTTCGAGATTCAGATCCGTACCTACGAGATGCACAAGACTGCAGAATACGGTATCGCTGCCCACTGGAAATACAAGGAGAGCAGCGACGGCAAGAAGCCGGTGGATCAGCAGGAGGCTGAGAAGATGACCTGGCTGCGCCAGATTCTGGAGTGGCAGCGGGATATGTCCGATAACCGGGAATTTATGAACCTCTTAAAGAGTGATCTGGATCTGTTCTCCGAGAGCGTGTATTGCTTTACGCCCAGCGGAGACGTGAAGACCCTGCCCAGCGGTTCCACGCCCATCGACTTCGCCTACAGCGTCCACAGCGCGGTGGGTAATAAGATGATTGGCGCCCGGGTCAACGGAAAGCTTGTGACCATCGATTACAAGATTCAGAACGGCGACCGCATTGAGATTATTACGTCTCAGAATTCCCGCGGACCCAGCCGCGACTGGCTCAATGTGGTCAAGAGTACGCAGGCGAAGAATAAGATTAATCAGTGGTTTAAAAACCAGTTTAAAGAGGATAATATTTTAAAGGGCAAGGAGATGCTGACCCAGTACTGCAAGGCCAAGAGCATCAATATGTCCGATATCATGAAGCCGGAATTCCAGAATCTGGTCATGCGGAAATACGGCTTCAAGGACTGGGATTCCGTGTTGGCGGCCATCGGCCACGGCGGCCTGAAAGAGGGCCAGGTGGTCAACAAGATGGTGGAAGAGTATGAGAAGATCCACAAGAAGGAGATCACCGATGAGAAGGTTATGGAGGCGGTCACCGAGAACAGTGACAAGAAGCTGAAGCTGGCCAAGTCCAAGAGCGGCATCATCGTCAAGGGCCTGACCGACGTGTCAGTCCGTTTCTCCAAGTGCTGCAGCCCGGTACCGGGCGATGAGATCGTGGGCTATGTAACCCGTGGCCGCGGCGTGTCCATTCACCGGACTGACTGCGTCAACATCATGTGTCTGCAGGAGTCCGAGCGTGCCAGACTTATCGACGCCGAGTGGCAGGATATGGGATCTGCTTCTTCGGGCGAGAAGTACGCGACGGAGATCAAGATCTACGCCAACAACCGCACCGGGCTTCTGGTAGATATTTCCAAAATCTTCACCGAGCGGAATATTGACATGACCCAGATGAACGTGCGAACCAGCAAGCAGGGAACGGCGACGATTTCCATTACCTTTGAGATCAGCAGCAAAGAGGAGCTGCAGAAGATTGCGGAGAAGCTGTATCAGGTGGAGAGCGTTATGGACGTGGAGCGCGCCACCGGCTGATGAACCGCTGGAGGATAAGATGAAAGTAGAACGTATGGTGCTTGGTCAGATACAGACCAACTGCTATTTTGTCATAAATGAAGCCACGAAGGAGGCCATCGTCATCGATCCGGCGGATCGGCCGGAGGCGGTGCTTCGAAGGGCCGTGGACGAGGGACTGGATCTGAAAGCTATTTTTCTGACCCATGGACATGCGGATCATATGCTGGGCGTACCGGAGCTGAAGGCAAAGCTTGAGATCCCCGTGTATGCCTGCGAAGCGGAAAAAGAGCTGCTGGCAGACCCGGAGCAGAATCTGTCTCCGGCGCTTTTCCGGAAAAGCGTGGCGTTTGCCGCAGACGTGTGGGTAAAAGATGAGCAGGTGATAGAGGTGGCAGGCATGGAGTTCCATGTCTTTGCGACGCCGGGCCATACGCCGGGCGGTTGCTGTTATTACAGCGCGGAAGCAGGCGTGCTGTTCTCCGGAGACACCCTGTTCGCAGGCTCTGTGGGACGGACCGATTTCCCGGGCGGAAGCATGAGCGCACTGGTACGGGGCATCAAAGAGAAGCTTACGCCACTGCCGGACGAGACAAAGGTGTACCCTGGCCATATGGAAGAAAGCACCATCGGCGCGGAGCGGCGTTACAACCCCTATCTGGGATAAGAAAAAGGATAAGATAAATGGTTGAAGTTAAGATAAATGATGAAAGCTTTGCGTATGACATTCATTCGCTGATTCAGGCCTTTTACGGCGGCGAGGAGGTTCAGGTCCGTGTTAAGGAAGCCTTCACAGAAGCGGTTCCGGTTCAGATGGATGTGCAAGTTACCGACCGGGACATCAGCTTTTCTATCATTCAGAATGGGGCCTTTCAGGAGAAAGGCCATGTTTATGTGGAAAATCCGGACCGGAAAGCGGTAAAGAATCAGTTAAAGAAGCTGATGTACGACAAGCTCTGCGCCTTTACCGGTGAGACCCTGCCCTGGGGCACCCTGACCGGTATCCGGCCCACGAAGATTCCCATGGCCATGCTGGAGGAGGGCAGGAGTAATCCGGAGATCGCCCGGTATATGTGGGATACCTATGATTGCAGCAAGGAAAAGGCGGCTCTCGCCATCTCCATTGCCAACCGGGAGAAAGAGGTCCTGAAAAATCTGGATTATGAAAACGGCTACAGTCTCTATGTGGGCATCCCGTTTTGCCCCAGCATCTGTCTGTACTGTTCATTTTCGTCCTCTCCGATCAAGCTCTGGGAGAAGAAGGTGGAGGATTATCTGGCGGCGCTTTTTAAGGAGCTTGCGTTCCTCGGAAAGGCTTACGCGGGCCGGAAGCTGAATACCGTGTATGTGGGCGGCGGTACGCCCACGACCCTGACGGCGGAGCAGCTTGATCGGCTCATGATCTGTATTGAGCAGAATTTCGATTTTACTTATTTACAGGAATTGACAGTTGAAGCCGGACGTCCCGACAGCGTGACCCCGGAGAAGCTGAAGGTCTTAAAAGAGCATAAGGTCACCCGTATCTCCGTGAATCCCCAGACGATGAATCAGAAGACCCTGGATCTCATTGGCCGGAAGCATACGGTAGAGGAGACGAAGCAGGCCTTTTCTATGGCACGGGAGGCAGGCCACGACAATATCAATATGGACCTTATCGTGGGACTTCCCGGCGAGGACATTGAGGATGTGCGCCATACCATGGAGGAGCTGAGAAAGCTCGATCCGGACAGTATCACCGTCCATTCCCTGGCGGTCAAGCGGGCGGCCAGACTCAAGCTGTTCCGGGATACCTATGAGGAGATGGGGCTTCGGAACAGTCAGGAGATCATGGACTTAACCTATCGGTATTGTGTGGAACAGGGCGTATATCCCTATTATCTGTACCGTCAGAAGAATATGGCGGGTAATTTTGAAAATGTGGGCTACGCAAAGGTTGACAAAGCCGGAATTTACAATATACTGATTATGGAAGAAAAGCAGACCATTCTGGCGGCAGGCGCAGGAGCTTCTACAAAATTCGTCTTCGCGTCTGACCATATCGAACGCGTGGAGAATGTCAAAGACGTGAAGCAGTATATCGAACGCATTGACGAGATGATCGAACGGAAGCATAGCTTCATGCTGAAAAATGGTCTGATGTAATTATTCAGGTACTGAATAATTACGGAGGTAGACAGCATGAGTGAAATGAACCCCCTTTCCTTTTTTGAGGAGGACGTCACAGAGGAGATCAACCACGGAATCAGGGTGAGTAACCTGGCATACTGCGTGGCAAAGGAGCTGGGACTGTATGAAGAACAGTGTCATGAACTGGCTTTGGCCGGTATGATGCACGACATCGGCAAGCTCTATGTATCCGGCTATCTCTATGGCCGCGACAAAGACACCCTGAAGATCGAGGAAATGAAATATGTGCGGCTGCATCCTAGGCTTGGTTATGACGAGCTGATGCGGCTGGATTTCTCCGATTTTGTATTGGAGAGCATACTTTATCATCATGAGAATTACGACGGCTCCGGTTATCCGGAAAACCTGGCGGGCGATCAGATTCCGCTGGGCGCGAAAATCCTGCGGGTCTGCGACGTATACGCGGCGCTGACCTCCGACCGCCCTTACCGGAGCGCTTTTGATTCGGATACGGCGGTGGAGCTGATGATTGATGAAGTGAAAAATTTTGACATGAAAGTATTTCTGGCCTTTCAGCGGGCCATTCACGAAGCGGAGTGGCAGGGAAAATGGGCGCTGCCCGGATTGAAGGTTCGGATTACAGAGGAGGAGACGATATGATAACACAGGCACCAAGAGGAGTGGAAGACTGGTACGGCGAGCGGATGCACAAGCGCGCCTGGGTGGAGAAGCAGGCCAGAGAGCTTGCCCGCACCTACAATATGACAGAGATTATTACCCCGATTTTCGAGCACACCGTATTGTTCCAGCGCGGCGTGGGCGAGACCACGGATGTAGTACAGAAGGAGATGTATACCTTCGAGGATAAGGGCGGCAGAAGCATCACCCTGAAGCCCGAGGGAACCGCGGGAGCCATGCGTGCTTACCTGGAGCGCAATATGTACGCCAACCCGGCGCCCACCAAGCTCTACTATGTGACCCAGGCCTTCCGTTATGAGAAGCCCCAGAGCGGCCGTCTCCGTCAGCATCATCAGTTTGGCGTGGAGTTTGTGGGCTCTAAGAGCCCGCTGGCAGAGGTAGAGGTCATTTCCCTGGCAGCGACCCTGATTAAAAAGCTGGGCCTCAAGGATGTAAAGCTTCATATCAACAGCATCGGCTGCTCCAACTGCAAGAAGGATTACAATGACGCATTGCTTGCGTACCTGCGTAAGCATGAGGAAGCCCTGTGTCCCACCTGCCGGGAGCGTATGCAGAAGAACCCCATGCGTGTCATCGACTGCAAGGTTCCGGAGTGCAAGGAGATCGTCAAGGACGCGCCCCGTACCATTGACTATCTGGACGAGGAGTGCAAGAACCATTTTGACGAGCTTCAGCATCTGCTGACCGAGCTTGGCGTTCCCTTTGAGGTGGATACCGGTATCGTCCGTGGTCTGGATTACTATACCAAGACCGTATTTGAGTTCGTGAATTCCGACGGCTTCACCCTCTGCGGAGGCGGACGCTACGACGGCCTGATTCATGAGATCGACGAGAAGCAGGATATTCCGTCTGTAGGCTTCGGTATGGGTATTGAGCGTATCCTGTATTTCCTGGAGAAAGAGGGCGTGGAGGTTCCGGCCATGGAGACTCCCGATCTCTATGTGGGAATTCTGGGTGCAGAGGCGAAAGCGAAGGCCTATAAGCTGGTCAATGAGATCCGCAGCCACGGTCTGATTGTGGAGACCGATTACATGGATCGAAGCGTCAAGGCGCAGATGAAGTACGCCAATAAAATCGGCGCGAAGAAGGTTGTCATCATTGGCGCGGACGAGCTGGAAAAAGGCGCGGCCAATGTAAAGGATATGGCTACTGGAGAGCAGACCGAGGTGGCGCTGGCAGAGCTTCCGGGCCTGTTCTAAATCATAATAACAGCGATAGATAAGAGAGGAAAAAATTATGTTTCAGTCAAGAACACACACCTGCAACGAGCTGCGTCTCGCAAACGCAGGTGAAACTGTCACTTTGGTAGGCTGGTATGAAAACCTGCGTAAAGTCAGCAAGAACCTGGGCTTCCTGATCCTGAGAGATTTCTACGGAACCACCCAGGCCGTTATCGAGACCGAGGAAATGATGGCGAAGCTGTCCGGCGTCAACACCGAGTCCACCCTGTCCATTACAGGCGTGGTCCGGGAGCGTTCCAGCAAGAACGCGGCGCTGCCCACCGGTGAAATCGAGGTGGTTCCCACCGACATTCAGGTGCTGGGACGCTGCCGTTACAACGAGTTGCCCTTCGAGATCAACCGTTCCAAGGAGGCGGATGAGAACACCCGCCTGAAATACCGTTATCTGGATCTCCGTAACCCGGCTGTCAAGGAGCGCATCGTACTGCGCAGCAACGTGGTAGCAGAGCTTCGCAGAAGCATGACCGACCACGGCTTCCTGGAGATTACCACGCCGATTCTGACCTGCTCTTCTCCGGAGGGCGCAAGAGACTATCTGGTACCGTCCAGAAACCATCCGGGCAAGTTTTACGCTCTGCCCCAGGCTCCCCAGCAGTTTAAACAGCTGCTGATGACCTCCGGCTTCGACCGTTATTTCCAGATCGCTCCCTGCTTCCGTGACGAGGACGCCAGAGCAGACCGCTCCCCGGGAGAGTTCTATCAGCTGGATATGGAGATGGCATTTGCCAGCCAGGAGGACGTTTTCGCGGTGCTGGAGGATGTGCTTCCGCCGGTATTTGAGAAATACGGTACCTACAATACCGCGTCCAAGGCTCCGTTCCGCCGGATCTCTTACCATGACGCCATGGAGGTATACGGATCCGACAAGCCGGATCTGCGTATCGATCTGGTAGTTCAGGACGCTACCGAGTGCCTGGCAGACTGCGGCTTCGGTCCCTTCGAGGGCCAGACCGTGAAGGCTGTGGTATTCAGTGATTTCAAGGCTACCCGTAAGGTTATTGACAAGATTTGTGCTGACACCGAGGTACAGACAGGCAATAAGGCGTACTGGTTCCGTCTGGACGAAAATGGCGAGCTGGTAGGCGGTATCTCCAAGTTTGTCACCGAGCGCAAGGATCAGGTGGTTCAGGCACTGGGTCTGAAGCCGGGCGATTTCGTGGGTCTGACCGCAGGCAAGAAGCTGGCAGCTCAGAAGACTGCAGGCACTCTGCGTAAAATCCTCGGCAATACCGTAGAGGGTCATATGACGAAGGAGTGCTACGAGTTCTGCTGGATCGTAGACTTCCCCATGTACGAGATTGGCGAGGAGTCCGGCGAGCTGGAATTCTGCCATAACCCGTTCTCCATGCCCCAGGGCGGCATGAAGGATCTGGAGGAGAAGGATCCTCTGGAGATCTACGCATACCAGTACGATCTGGTCTGCAACGGCGTAGAGCTGTCCTCCGGTGCAGTGCGTAACCACGATCCGGAGATCATGGTCAAGGCCTTCGAGCTGGTAGGCCTGGGCGAGGACGACGTGAAAGCCAAGTTCCCGGCCATGTACAACGCATTCTGCTACGGAGCTCCGCCCCACGCAGGCATCGCTCCCGGCGTAGACCGTATGGTCATGCTGCTGGCAGGCGAGGAGAGCATCCGCGAGATCATTCCGTTCCCGATGAACAAGACGGCACAGGATGTGATGATGGGCGCTCCGGCCACCGTAGATCCGAAGCAGCTGGCGGATGTGCATATCGCCATTGTGAAGGATGAGAAGGAAGAAAAAGAAGACTAATTTACAGAGAAAATTCTTGTCAAAATTAGTATAAATTGGTAAAATAACAGTGTCGATGAAGGGTATGCAACGTAAAACAAGCGCGAACCTGGTCGGCACTGTTATTTTTTACACGATATGCAGCGCGGGTTCTTCCGACGCTGTTCACGAAAGATAAAGGTCTGGATTTCGATTCGAAATCAACACACCCAAAGTACGCCCAAGGGCGGAGTATGTAAAAACCAAGTATAAAACGGCTATTTTATGCCCTTGCAGGAAGGAGAAAGAAAACGTATAATGAAAAGGAGAGAATAGCAATGAATAACCGGACGAGTGCCAAGTCAAAACGCCGGAAGCGCGGCGGCAGTCAGGGAACCAGAAAAGCAGTACAGAGGGAGCATAAGGATCGTCTGTTCCGACTTATTTTCAAGGATAAAGAGGATCTGCTGGATTTGTATAATGCCGTGAATGGGACAGATTATGAGAACGCAGAAGATCTGGAGATTACCACCATTGAGGACGTGATTTATCTCAGCATGAAAAATGATTTGTCCTTTATGTTTGGCGTTGTCATGAATCTGTACGAGCATCAGAGTACCTGGAATGAAAATATGCCGCTCAGGGGATTTTTCTATTTTTCAGAACTGTATCAGCAATATCTGAACAGGAAGAACATAAAGCTGACAGATGAAAAGAAGCGCGTGATGGTTCCATTTCCCAAGTATGTGGTATTTTATAATGGTACAAGGGATATGCCGGATCGGGTGGAGATGAAGCTTTCGGATTGTTTTTTAAAACCGGATCGGGAGGAAGGAGAACCCTGTCTGGAATGCAAGGCAACAGTATTGAACATCAATGCAGGTCGAAACAATGACATGATGCGGAAATGCCGGAGATTATCGGATTACGCGTATTTCATCGGGCAAATCCGCTGGAAAATGGATGAAGGCTGGTCCCTGGAGGAAGCGACAGAGATTAGTATCAGGCGGTGCATTGACAGAGGAGTACTGGCAGATATCCTGACAAAATATGGAACGGAGGTGTGCAGGATGATACTGACAGAGTATGATGAACAGGAAGAGAGGGAATATCAAAGAGCGGAAGGCCGTGCGGAAGGTCGTGCGGAAGGCCGTGCGGAAGGCCGTGCGGAAGGCCGTGCGGGAAATATGTTTTCTATGATTCAAAAGAAGCGTGCGAAGGGTAAATCCCTGGTTCAGATTGCGGATGAATTGGAAGAAGATGTTGAGGTCATCCGCCCGTTGTATGATTTGGTCGAAAAATACCCGGATAAGACAGCGGAAGAATTGTCAGAACTCTATGTGAAGCAGTGTTAAATAAAATGAAGTTGGAATCTCCCATCCTCTGAAGCAGCTCAAAGGGTGGGAGATTTTTCGGTTTTGGGACAAAACATTACATTTCGCGCCATATATGTGCAATTCGCTCCAATTTGTGATGCAGGGAAGAAAAATATGCTAATATATGAGTAATGTTTTTACAGAATCACACACAAAGGAGCGGGGGATATGAGAAAACACTTGCGAGGAAATCGTGGAACAAGATGGCTGGCGATTCTGCTGACGGCTGCGATGGTCGTGGGCAGCGTGGATACGACGGTGCTGGCGGAAGCAGCTAAGGGCGCGGAGGAGCAGACCCTTCCGGTGGCGGAAGCGGGGACGTCCGGGGATGCGAAAGATAAGGAAGAAACGCCGGTTGTGAAAACGGAAACGAGCGAAGAGGTGAAGAATCCGGAAGCGGCAGAGAACGCGCAGCCCGGAAAGGCTGCGAATGCGCCGGAGACATCTGGAAACGCGCAGCCCGGAAAGAATGCGAATGTGCCGGAGACATCCGGGAACGCGGAAGAAGCGGGAGCAGTCGCAGACTCAACGTCAGAAAACGGCGCTGGGGGGGTGTTATCAGAGCTTCAGGAAGCGCCGGCAGAAGTCGAGCTTCCAACGGAGACCGTAGAGCTGGAATCGGAGTTTTCGGAAGAGTGGGATAATGATGAGCTGTTTGAGGGCTACGTATGGAAGCAGCTGTATGGAGATGAGGGTATCGCCACCTACGGTACGGTTGCGAGAAGCCATCTGAGTGAAGAAGAAAAAGCGGCTTACGATGTATTAAAGGACTGGATAAGAGAAATAGCGTGTAATGGAGGAAACGCAAGATTTTACGGTGAGATTACAATCAGTGGTTATATAGAAAACCCTAAGAGTTCCACAGTATTGGGAAAAATCTGGGACGCATTAAAGACGGATTGTCCCTATGAGTTGTACTGGTGGGACGGTGGCTCTCTGGGGTGGCACACTGAAGGTGGCATGGATGAGAACGGAAAATATTATATCAAGGTGACCCAAATAGACATAGGTATTGCAAGTGATTACCAGGGAGATACCAACATTTATGTGGATGCGGCAAAAGCACAGGCAGTAGACACAGCAGTAGCGAAAGCCAAGGAGATTGTTGACGACTTAAAAGATGGATCCGTCTATGAGCGTCTGAACGGCTACAAGAACGCAATTAAGGATTTGGCATCCTATGATATAGATGTCGATAGCACAGACTATGTGCAGCAGTTAATCAATGTCTTTGACGACAATTCGAACACAAAGACAGGCTACGAAGGCTATGCCAGAGCATTCCAGTATCTCTGTGATCTGGACGCAGGCGGAATTAAGTGTTACACGGTGAGCGGTGTCCTGGGATGTTGGACGCCGTATCTACAGCAATACGGCGAGTATATGTGGAATGTTGTCAGGCTGCGGAAACGGAATTATCTGGTGGATGTGGCACTGTGTGATGGCGATGGTCTCTTCGACGGTGTTGCAGAGGGTAGTCCAGATGGTACTGTTCAGGATAAGCTGTTTCTGGTAGGCGGTGTTGCAGAAAAAAAAGAAGAAGAAGGCCAACGTTATGTTAAGAAATTTAATAACAATAGTTTGAGTGAGGTTGCTTATGGGTATGATAGGAATACTATGAACGCCTATACCGAAGACGAACGGATTATCTCAAGCACGGATTATGATAATAGAGCGGTTGAATCGATTGCTTCTGCCACGATAACCATTGCGGCTGGTACAGACGTCCATGAGGACGAAACATTCATATACGATGCCCAGAACCATGATGTGGTAGTAAAGCTTGGCGAGGACGAACTGGAGCCCGAATATGATTATACCCTGACCATCATAAAGGACGGAGAGGCATACGTAGGCGCCATCCGGAATGCGGGAACCTATGAGATAACAGTGACCGGAAGCGGTGGTTATACCGGAAGTGTAGAGAAAACTGTTACCATTGAAAAGAGACCAGTGACGCCCAGTATCATAGAGAAAGCTGAGTATCTCACAAAGCCATATGACGGAACCACGGGAGCTTATCCAAGACTTAACTATGATGGGGAATGCCAGGAGTGGATGACACATTACATAAGGGCTGAATATGAAAATGCCAATGTGGGAACGGGTAAGCAGATTACAGTGAAAGTCCGTTTGGACGGCAAAATTGCAAATAATTACTATTTAACAACAGATACGTTAACAACAGATAAGGGCGTAATCACCAAGGGCGATCCGACCCTGAGATTCCGATACGGTGGAGGCGCATATGCCACAACATATACCTACAGTGGGGAAGCCCTGAGAAATCCGGAAGGAAATGAACTGATACTTACTAATGTTGATACCGGTGTTCAGATTATCACCCACGACGATTTGAAATTTACATGGTTCAAGGGAACCGATGAAAACGGAACGAAGCTGGAAGGAAACCCGGTGGATGCGGGAACCTATTATCTGAAGGTTTCTGTAGCTGAGACGGAGAATTATAACGCGGCGTCCGCAGGAAAAACGATCACAATTGAGCCGAAAAAGGTGGAGAATCCTGAGATTACAGTAACGCCGGATTCTTATGAGTACGACGGAGAAGAAAAGAAACCGACCGTAACAGTAAAAGATGGAGAAACGATCATTCCTTCAACGGAATATACAGTCTCTTATTCTGATAATAAAAATGTAGGAACTGCGACAGTAACCATTTCGAATAAAGAAGGCAGTAACTATGAGATAAGCGGAAACCGTAGTCAGACCTATACCATTACAAAAGTTGATAGCGCTAAGCTTACAGTGGTAAAACCGAAGGTTTCAGGCGTATACGGAACAAAAACAGGGGAGCTGGCGATTTCAGGCGGAAAGGTAACGACTGCGGACGGAAAAGAGATATCAGGAAGCTGGGCTGTAACAGATACCGCGAGCCATGATATGGATAAGCTTTTACCCGTAGAGGGGACAGAGACCTGCACCCTGACATTTACACCGGGGGATACGAATTATCCGAAGCTGACGGCAGAGGTGACTCCGGATATTACGGTGCGTCCGGTAAAGGTTCAGATTAATTCAATCAGCAGAGCCTATAAGGCGGAAAATCCGACATTTACCTGGAGGGCAGTGACAGAAGAAGGCTTCCTTGCGCCTGTAGAAAATGACAATCTGGGTATCGACCTGACGACAAATGCAGATTCAAATTCTTCGGTCGGACAGTATGATATTACCGGCACTGCATCCAATCAGAATTATGACGTTACCATCGCGGGCGGCAAAAATGCACTGACGATTACGAAAGCGGCGGCACCCGAGCCAACAAGGGTTGAAAAAAGTTATATCTATGCATCTGTTCCGAAGTACCTTGTGAGCATATACTTGAGCAAGGCAATGAATCTTCCGGCGGATTGTGGAGAGGTAACCTACACCTCAGGAGAATCGACGGGTGATATGAGTATACTGACGAGAACAGCAGTATATAACAGTACGTTTGAGTATGGTTTAAGAGATGATCTTACTGCAGAAAAAATTGGGGCAACAGTGGTTGTGAAAGTATCCGTTCAGATGGAAAATTATGAAGACACATACTACGAGCTTACCATACAGATTGTGGATAAAAAGGACATAACCGGATCTGCCTCTGCGAAGAACAGCATCCGCTATGGTCAGACATTGAAAGATGTAGAACTGGCAGGTACTTTTACAGATGCGGAGAATACGGATATAACCCTGGCAGGCACATTTACCATATTAAACGGGGATAATATGCCTTCAGCCGGCACTGCTGAAGTACGGTGGACATTCACACCGACAGATAAGAAATACAAACCGGTGAACGGAACAACAAACATCACCGTGGAGAAAGCCACTCCGGAGCGTGCGGCAGCGCCGACGGCGTCCGAGCTTACCTATGGACAGACCCTGGCAGACAGCACGCTGACGGGCGGAAAAGCAGTGAACCCGAATACGCAGGAGGAAGTGGCAGGCACCTGGAGCTGGGCAGATGACACAGTGAAACCGACGGTGGACAATCAGGGCTATCAGGTAGTATTTACACCGAATGATACAGCCAATTATAACCGTATCGAAGCGACGGTAGAGGTAACCGTGAAAAAGGCGGTTCCGACCATCAACGAAGCGCCGACGGCGTCCGACCTGACCTATGGACAGCCCCTGTCTGAAAGCACACTGACAGGCGGAGCAGCGTCCACGGACGGAACCTTTACCTGGGCAAAAGCTGATACCAGACCGGAGGTCACGGACAGCAATGTCACCGAATATGAAGTAGTATTTACACCGACAGATATAGTCAACTGGGGGAATGCGGCAGCAAAGGTACAGATAGAGGTAAGCCCGAAGACCCTTACCTGGGACGGAAGCGCCCTGACAGTTCTGACCAAGCTGGCCGATGAAACGAAGGACGCCAGCCTCATCGGAGAACTGAAGGTCTCCGGTCTGCTGGACGGCGACGACGCAGGCCTGAGCTATGAGAGTCTGACTGCTGAGTTTGATACAGCGGAAGCGGGAACCGACAAGCAGGTAACCGTGACCATCGCAGGAGCGGCTTTGACGAATGCCAATTATGTGCTTCCGGCTGAGACTGCCTTTACGCTGAAGGGCTCCATCGAAAAGACTGCGGCTCTGCCGGGTCAGACAGGTCTCGGAAACGATTACCGTCTGGTTATGGGCGCAAAGGACGTAACCGAGGTAACGCCGGATCTGGCAAAGACAGAGAACCTGAACACACCGGAAAAGATCGTGGAATATCTGAAGAAGCTTCTGGTGGATTGTAAGATCGACGGAAAGAATCCGGCGAAGGAAAATACGGCTGTTTATGACGCAGTGCTGCTCTATAGCGCAGACGGCGGTGAAACCTGGATCCGCGCGACGGCAGACAACTTCCCGGCAGAGGGCGTCAAGGTGATCCTGCCCTACCCGGAGGGCACCAACGCAGCCGATTACCGTTTCAGCGCGGTACACATGTTTGCAATGAACCGCGGCGCGTATAAGGCGGGCGATGTGGAGACTCCGGAGCTGACATTGACGAAGGATGGCATCACCATGACCCTGAAGAGCCTCTCCCCAATAGCCCTTTCCTGGGTAAAGGTGGAGAAAGCGCCCGAGACGAAGCCCGAAGATCATTCCGGCAGCAGCTCCGGCAGCGGAAATAAGAGCGGCGGAAGCGCCGTCACAAGCGCAGCCACCGGTGACAGCAGCCAGCCCGTATTCTGGGGCGCAATGGCGTTGATTTGCCTGCTGGGCATATCCATGCTGCTTACAGCAGTACGCAGAAAACGCGGGCAGCGGACAGAGTAATACGAGGATAAGGGATTGAAAACCTGGAACAGGGCGTCTGAGGCATTACTGCTTCAGACGCCCTGTTTCTTTCGGAAGCTCTATGCGCGGATACTGCCGCAGCAGCTTTTCCAGTTCGTAGATAGCCGGGGTCAGGAATTTATTTTTGTGATAAACCAGTTTAAAGGTCCGGTTCCATTCCTGATTTTCAGGAGAAAAAATGCGGAGACGCTGATGACGGATTTCATGGTACATCAGACGCAGAGACATGACAGACAGAACCTTGTTGTATAAAACGGCGTTCAGGATCGTGCGGGGGCAGTTGGCTTCCCAGGTGATACGGATGGAGAGCCCCTGCTCTGCCACGTACTGTTCAAAAAGCCGTCGTGTGCCGCTGCCCTGTTCACGCATGGCAAAAGCCTGTCCGTTTAAATCCGAAGAGTGAAGTGTCTCCATTTCATAAAAAGGATGATGAATCCCTGCTGTCAGAACAAGACAGTCGTCGATAAGAGGGAGCACAATCAGATCGGGAGACTGAATTTCACCCTCTACAATCGCGGCGTCCAGCTGGGATCTCAAAAGCTTTTGTTCAATTTCGGCAGTATTGCTTACAAAGGAATATACTTCCAGACCCGGCAGCTTCCTTTCCAACTCTAGAATCACGGAGGGAGTCAGACAGGTACCGACGGTGAGGGTGCTGCCAAGCTTCAGCGTAGCGGTCTGCCCCTGATTCATCATCAACTGCTCCAGCTCTGAAAACCGGGAAATCAGCTCCGGAGCCTGGGACAGCAGAAGCTTTCCCTGTTCTGTCAGGTAAAGCTTTTTCCCGAGCCGTTCAAACAACAGACAATGGTAATGTTTTTCCAGTTCCCGGATGGCCTGGCTGACGGTGGGCTGGGTCAGATACAGATGCTCTGCAGCTGCACACATGGTGCCGTATTCGGCGACAGCGGTAAAAATCGAAAGATGGCGAATGGTCATGTAAAATCCCCTTTTCTGTCAGATATATAGATAAAACCTATTGATTTAATAAAATAATATCATTTTTCAAATTGATAAGCAAGTGCTATAGTAAGAGTAACGAAAATGTATCAGAAAAGGGGAAGAAAAATGAAGGTCATTGTAGTGGGCGGTGTAGCAGCCGGAACCAAGGCTGCAGCCAAGCTGAAGCGGGAAGATCGAAATGCGGACATCCGGATCCTGACAAAGGGAAAGGATATTTCCTATGCGGGCTGCGGTCTTCCGTATTATGTGAGCGGCGTGATCCGGGAAAAAAAGGATTTGCTGGTGCATACGCCGGAATCTTATGAAAAAGTAACCGGAGTGCCGGTGGAAATCCGGACTGAGGTGACAAAAGTAGACCGAAAAGGGAAAACCGTGGAGGCTGTGAATCTGGATACGGGAGCAGTCGAAACCTATGCGTATGATAAGCTGGTGATTGCCACAGGCGCGCGTCCCTTTGAGCCGGATTGCCCGGGCACGCAGCTGAAAAATGTATTTTATATGAGAACGCCGGAGGACGCAGATATGCTTCGGCAGGCTGTGGAAGCCGGAGAGATCCGTCGGGCAGTGATCGTGGGCGGTGGATTTATCGGACTGGAAATCGCGGAAAATCTGGCGGCGAAGGATGTGAAGGTATCCGTCATTGATTTCGCGCCCCATATTCTGCCGGGCTTCCTGGATCCGGAGATTGCGGATTATGTGGAAAATAAGCTGGCGGACGCGGGCATCATGTGTTTTACCGGAATGGGCCTGGAAGAAATTCTCGGGGAGGAGAAGGTAGAAAAGGTAAAAACCTCCCGCCGTGCCATGAAGGCGGATGCCTGCATCCTGGCTATGGGAATCCGTCCTAATACGGAATTTTTGCAGGACGCCGGTCTGGAAATGTTCAAAGGAGCTCTGTTGACAAATCAGGCGCTGCAGACAAATGATCCGGATATCTACGCGGTCGGCGACTGCGCTATGGTAACGAACCGGATTACCGGAAAGCCCCAGTGGTCGCCCATGGGTTCCACAGCGAATATAGCGGGCCGCGCGGCGGCGCAGCACCTTGCCGGGAAAACAGTGCAGTATCCGGGCGTGCTGGGAACCGGCGTGGCGAAGCTGGCCGGCTTCTGCATGGGAAGAACCGGATTACTGGAGCAGGCGGCGCGGGAAGCAGGCTATGACGCAGAGAGTGTGATTTGTGTGGTGGACGATAAGGCACATTACTATCCGGGCGCAGCTTTATTTGTCATAAAGCTGATTGCAGATCGGGAAAGCCACAGGCTGCTTGGTATGCAGACTGTGGGAACGGGAGCGGTGGATAAGCTGACGGATATAGCGGTGACTGCGATTTCCATGAAAGCGACCCTGGAGGATCTGCAGTACATGGATTTTGCGTACGCGCCGCCCTTCTCCACTGCGATTCATCCGCTGCAGCATGCAGTGAATATTCTGCTGAATAAGCTGAACGGGGAGCTGGACAGCATGACGGCCGCAGAGTATGCGGAAGAAGGAGAAAATTATCGGATCGTGGATGCGGGTATTACACCGTCGCTGCACGGGTATCCCTATGTGGACCTGAACAGCCTGGACGGTCCGGCAGACGGGCTTGGCAGGAACGAAAAGCTGCTTTTGGTATGTTCCAAGGGAAAACGGGCTTATCTGGTGCAGAACCGTCTGAAGGCTTACGGATATACGGATACAAAGGTACTGGAGGGTGGCATGACCTTCCATACAGAATTAACAGAGGAAGAATAAAAGGAGGCACACAATGGCTACATTAACAATCAGCAAGGAAGATGAAAAGCGCGTAAAGGCAATGGGATTTCTGAGCAATAAGGGAACCGATAATTTCTCGGCAAGAATCATTACCGTCAATGGAAAGATAACGGCTGCGCAGCAGAGATGCATTGCGGAAGCGGCGGAAAAATTCGGAAACGGAGTGATAACCTTTACCACCCGTCTGACGGTGGAGGTACAGGGCGTTCCCTACGACAAAATCGAAGAATTCAAGGAATATATTGCCAGAGAAGGACTAATTACAGGTGGAACCGGTTCTGTGGTACGCCCGGTTGTAGCCTGTAAGGGAACCACCTGCCAGTATGGACTTTTGGATTCCTTCGCCATTTCCGAGGAAATCCATCACCGTTTTTATGAGGGGTATCACACGGTAAAGCTGCCGCACAAATTTAAGATTGCGGTAGGCGGCTGCCCCAACAATTGTGTAAAACCGGATTTAAATGATTTGGGAATCATTGGTCAGAGAATCCCCGAATTTGACGAGGATAGCTGCAACGGATGTAAGAAGTGCAGCGTAGAGGCAGCCTGTCCCATCGGCGCGGCAAAGGTGAAGGACGGCGTTCTGGAGATTAACAAAGAAATCTGTAACAACTGCGGCCGCTGTGTGGGTCAATGCCGTTTCGACGCCATCGAAGACGGTCAGTACGGATTTAAGATTTACATCGGCGGCCGCTGGGGCAAAAAAATCAATCACGGAAAAGCGCTGCGTAAGGTGTTCACTAGTAAGGAAGAAGCCTTAAACGTGATTGAAAAGGCGATTCTCCTGTATCGGGAGCAGGGCATTACCGGCGAACGTTTCGCTGCGACCATCGAACGTCTCGGCTTCGATAACGTGGAGCAGCAGCTTCTGTCTGATGAAATTCTGGAGAGAAAGCAGGAGATTCTGGATGCGCAGCTTCATCTGACAGGAGGAGCAACCTGTTAAAAGGGAAACCCTATAGGGTATATTTTGTTGACGAAAGCCCGTCTGTATGCTACACTGACTAAGGTATAACGCAGAGAGTATGCATGATGCATAAAGCAGGGGAATCAGGTGGAAGACCTGAGCGATCCGGTCACTGTAAGCAGCGTGTCTGCAAGCCAGGCTACCTGCTCTTTGCGGGAAATGGACAGGCTTCCGTGGAAAGCGGTTCCGGATATAGTTGGCGGCGGATGGGATGAAATCCGCTGCTGATCATAAGGAGAGATCTGTCATAAAATACAGATCTCTTTTTGTTTTGCAAGCGTATGAGGAGAAAATTATGTTAAATCAGTTTTCAAGAACAGAACTTTTACTGGGAAAAGAAGCCATGGAGATTCTGGAGCATTCCAGGGTGGCAGTCTTCGGTATCGGCGGCGTGGGCGGCTATGTGGTGGAGGCCCTGGCGAGAAGCGGCGTGGGAGCCTTTGATCTCATCGACGACGATAAGGTGTGCCTGACGAACCTGAACCGCCAGATTATTGCCACCCGGAAGACGGTGGGTAAGTACAAGGCCGAGGTCATGAAGGAGCGTATCCTGGAGATCAATCCGAAGGCGGAGGTCAATACACATCTCTGTTTCTTCCTGCCGGAAAATAAGGATGAATTTGATTTCAGCCGGTACACCTATGTGGTGGACGCCATCGATACAGTCACCGCGAAGATTTCTCTGGTGGAGGAATGTGAGAAGGCAGGCGTGCCCCTGATCAGCAGCATGGGAGCGGGCAATAAGCTGAATCCCTTCCTGTTCGAGGTGGCGGATATCTATAAGACCAGCGTATGTCCGCTGGCGAGAGTCATGCGGCGCGAATTGAAAAAACGCGGCATCAAAAAGCTGAAGGTGGTCTACTCCAAGGAGAAGGCGGTGCGTCCCATCGAGGACATGTCCATCAGCTGCAGAACCAACTGTATCTGCCCGCCGGGAGCCAAGCATAAATGTACTGAACGCCGTGACATTCCGGGTTCGACCGCATTTGTACCGTCCGTAGCGGGACTTCTGATCGCAAGTGAAATCGTAAAGGATCTGACCGAGGACGCCATGAACCGCGCCCGGGCAGCCCAGGAGCAGGAGGAGAATAAATAGATGAAGGGTAAATTATACGGCATCGGCGTGGGTCCGGGTGATCCGGAGCTGTTGACGCTGAAAGCAAAACGGATTCTCGATGAAGCGGATATCATCGCCGTTCCGGTAAAAGAAGCCGGAGAAGAGAGTACGGCGCTGGAAATCATCCGCCCGGTGGTGGAACTGGAGCATAAGCACCTCCTGGAAGTCATTTTCCGGATGGCAAAGGATAAGGAGGAGCGGAAGAAGTGCAGAGCAGCGGCCTGCGAGCAGCTGACCGCAGAGCTTTCCCGGGGAAAGAATATCGCTATGATTACCCTGGGCGACGTCTCGGTATACAGCACTTACATGTATGTGAACCAGTATGTGGCAGAGCATGGCTTTGAAACGGAGATTATCCCGGGTATCCCATCCTTCTGCAGCGGAGCGGCTGCGGCCCGGTTACCGCTGATGGAGGGAAATGAGTCCCTGGTGATCGTGCCCTCCGTCCGTGCGGAGCAGCAGGTGGAGGAGGCCATCGCCCACTATGACAACGTGGTCATCATGAAGGCAGGAGGCAGCATTGGCCGCATCCTGGAGCTGATGAAAAAGTATGACCGCGCGGAAGGCTGCGCTACGGTCATCAGCTGCGTGGGTATGAAGGACGAATATATCGGATCCCTGGATCCGGAGAGAACATACAGTTACTTTACAACCGTCATCATCAAGAGAGAGAAGAGGTAAAACAATGGTATCATTTATCGGAGCAGGCCCGGGAGATCCGGAGCTTCTGACAATTAAGGGAAAGAAACTGATCGACAGCGCGGATATTATCATTTACGCAGGTTCTCTGGTAAACCCCAAGGTGCTGGCGGACGCCAAGGAGGGCGCGCAGATCTATAACAGCGCCACCATGACCCTGGAAGAGGTTCTGGCTGTCATGAAGGACGGCGAAGCCAAGGGCCTGAAGGTGGTCCGTGTACATACCGGCGACCCGGCTATCTTCGGCGCGCACCGGGAGCAGATGGACGCTCTCGATCGCATGGGTATCGAGTATGAGGTCATTCCGGGGGTCAGCTCTTTCCTGGCGACTGCGGCAGCCCTGAAGAAGGAATACACGCTGCCGGGTGTGAGCCAGACGGTGATCCTGACCCGCATGGAGGGCAGAACGCCCATGCCGGAGGGGGAAAAGCTTCAGGATCTGGCCAGACATCACGCCACCATGATCATTTTCCTGAGCATCGGTATGATGGACGAGCTGTCCGCAACCCTTCGGAAGGAGTATCGTCCGGATACACCTGTGGCAGTTGTATACAAGGCAAGCTGGCCGGAGCAGAAGATTGTGCGGGGAACCCTGATGGACATTGCAGAGAAGGTAAAGGCAGCAGGCATCACCAAGACTGCGCTGACTGTAGTAGGAGATTTCCTGGGAGATGATTATGAGCTGTCCAGGCTTTATGACAAGACCTTTACCCATGAGTTCCGGAAGGGAGTCGAAGCGTAATGAGCATCCGGCTTATCAGCATCAGCCATAAGACGGCGCCGCTGGAGGTTCGGGAGCTTTTCGCCTTTACCAAAGAGAAGCAGGCGGAGCTTGAGAAAATCCTCATAGACGAGGGCGGCGCGGCAGAGAGCGTCATTATCGCTACCTGCAACCGGACAGAGATTTATACCTATTTTGATAAAAAACAGGATAAGAAGAAAAACGTATTTACCAGGCTGCAGGAGCTGATTCTCCGGGAATCCGGAGCGGCAGCCGTGAAAGAGGACGTATCCGATTATCTGCGCTTCTATCAGGACAGAAAAGCGGTCAATCACCTGTTTTCCGTGACAGCGGGACTGGATTCCATGGTGGTGGGCGAGGATCAGATTCTCGGCCAGGTAAAGCATGCGCATGCGCTGGCACAGGAGGCGGGCAACAGCGGCAAATACCTGAATACCCTGTTCCGCTATGCCGTGACCTGTTCCAAGAAGATTAAGACGGATACGGATTTGTCAAAGACCTCGGTATCTACGGCGACCCTGGCGGTCAAGGCAGCGGAAGAAGCCTTTGGCGGAAGCCTGGCGGGTAAAAATGTTATGGTTATCGGCGGTACCGGTCAGATCGGCGGTATCGTACTGAAGAATCTGTACAGCCTGAAGGGCTTAAATATCTACAGCACCATCCGCAATGTAACAATGACCCACGACGCCCATATCAAGAGCGAATCCAATACCCTGATTGATTATAAGGAGCGCTACGATTACATCAACGCCATGGATGTGATTATCAGCGCTACGGCCAGCCCCCATTATACGCTGACCGGCACGAAGGTGAAGGAGCACATGACGACGGATAAGCCCCGTGTTTTCGTGGATCTGGCGGTTCCGGTGGACATCGAGGAGACCATCGCCGAGTTCCCCCACACCTTCTTTTATAATATGGACGACCTTGAAGAGTTAGCAGAGACTAACAACCGGGCCAAGAAGGAAGCAGTCTGTCAGGCGGGTGAGATTCTGGAAGAGTTTGAAGAGGATTTCATGCGCTGGATGATTTTCCAGCAGGCGGTACCCCGGATGCAGGAGGTCAAGCACTGGATGGAAGAGGAAGCGGAGAAAAAGGGCTTCGGCAAGGCCATTGACAAGCTGTTTTACCGAATCCGGGAGAATGCGAGCCCGGAGGAGCTGGAGGCATTTGTGGAGAATCTGCGGGAGCCGGAGAAATAAGCAGATATCAGCGGGATTCCGGAAAAGGAGCCCGACAGAGTTTCAGATAGAAAATGGAGAATACAATGGGAAAATTATACGTGGTGGGCTTCGGCCCCGGCGGTTATGAGCATATGACCGCCAAATGTATCGACGTTATCAACAATGCGGATATTATTACCGGTTATACCACCTATGTGGAGATGTTAAAGGAGTTCTTCCCGGATAAGAATTATCTGGCGACTCCCATGATGCAGGAAGTGAAGCGCTGCCGGATGGCAGTGGAGGAAGCAATGAAGGATCAGACCGTGGCCATGGTCAGCTCCGGAGACAGCGGCATCTACGGCATGGCAGGTATCATTTACCAGGTGGCAGAGGAAATGAATGCGGATATCGAGATCGAGACCGTACCGGGTGTGACGGCAGCCAGCGCGGCGGCTTCTGTGCTGGGTGCGCCGCTGATGCATGATTTCGCAGTGATCAGCTTAAGCGATCTGATGACGCCGCTGGATCTGATTATGAAGCGGGTGGACTGCGCCGGTCAGGGCGACCTGATCGTCTGCCTGTATAATCCCAAGAGCAAAAAGCGTACCGGCTATGTGGAGCAGGCAGCGGAAATCCTGATGCGCTACCGGCAGCCGGAAACTCCTGTGGGTATCGTGCGTCACGCGGGACGCAAAGAGGAGAGCAAGCAGATTACAACCTTAGCGGAGCTTAAAAACGCGGAGATTGATATGTTCAGCGTAGTCATCATTGGAAACTCGCAGACCTATGTAAGCAGTGGTAGAATGATCACCCCCAGAGGCTACGCGTTAAAGTAAGGCCCGCAACCGAGATAGAACGAAGTGAAATCGAGGTCAGCGCTCATGGAAATACAGGAGTAAATTATGAAGATTCGAATCGGTACAAGAAAAAGCAAACTGGCTCTGGTACAGACCGATCTGGTGCGGCGGCGCATTGAAGCGGCTTTCCCGGAGGCGGAGATAGAAATCGTGGAAATGTCTACGAAGGGCGACGAGATTCTGGATAAATCGTTGACCTCTTTTGGAGGCAAGGGCGTTTTTACCCGGGAACTGGAGGAGGCTCTGCTAAAGGAAGAGGTAGATCTGGCCGTCCACAGCGCCAAGGATATGCCCATGGAATTCCCGGAAGGGCTTTACATTGGTGCGGTGCTGGAGCGTGCTGACGTCCATGACGTGCTGGTGACCACCACAGGCGTGAAAGCGCGGGAGCTGGCGCCGGGCAGTATCGTGGGAACCAGCTCTCTCCGGCGGGAATTGCAGATCAAAGAGCTGAATCCCACGGTACGGATCCGGATGCTGCGCGGCAATGTGCAGACCCGGATTCGGAAGCTGAAAGAGGGTCAGTATGACGCGATTCTTCTGGCGGCGGCAGGTCTGGAACGGCTGGGGCTGGACAAAGAAGAAGGGATCCGGTTGGAATATCTGGACACGGACAGCTTTCTTCCGGCGGCCGGGCAGGGCATTCTGGCCGTTGAGGCGAAAAAGGGACGCTTTACGGAAGTATTAAAGTCCATTCACTTTGAGGAGGCGGCGCTGGAGCTTGAGGCGGAGCGCAGCTTCCTGGCGGCTATCGGCGGAAGCTGTAATGCCCCGGCGGCGGGACTGTGCGTCCCGGCAGCGCAATCCCTGAAAATGAAGGTATTGTACGCACCGGAGGGAACAACCGAGCTTCGGAAAGCCGAGGCTATCGTGGATTTGACTGAAGCAGGCAGCCAGGAAGAGAAGCTTTCCAAAGCGCGCATGTTAGGCGAAAACCTGGCAGGCGAAGTGAAGCGGGGCAAGGTCTGGCTTTTGGGCGCAGGCCCCGGCGATATGGGACTGCTGACACAGAAAGCCCTCTGGTGCATTCGTCACGCGGACGTTCTGGTCTATGATAATCTGGCAAGCGGCGCCATTTTAAATGAGGCAAGAGAGGACGCGGAGCTTATCTACGCGGGCAAGCGCGCAGACAAGCATCATTTACGCCAGTGGGAGACCAATGCTCTTCTGGTGGAAAAGGCCCTGGAGGGCAAAAATGTGGCCCGGGTCAAGGGCGGCGATCCCTTTATCTTTGGCCGCGGTGGCGAGGAAGCTCAGGAGCTTTTAAAGGCTGGCGTGGAGTTTGAGATCATTCCGGGCGTGTCTTCTTCCTACGCGGCTCCGGCTTACGCGGGCATTCCGGTGACGCACCGGGACTTTGCGTCCTCCTTCCATGTGATTACGGGACATGAGAGCGCGGACAAGACCGGTCTGGCGCTGGATTACGCGACCCTGGCGAAAGAGGAAGGTACGCTGGTATTTTTGATGGGCCTGAAAAATCTGCCCCATATCACGGAAGAACTGATTACCCATGGAAAGGATCCGAAGACACCGGCGGCTGTAGTGCAGGCGGGAACGACGGCCAGACAGCAGGTGGTAACAGGCGTGTTGGAATCCATCGCGGAGACGGCGAAGACAGCGGGTATTCAGACCCCGGCCATTACGGTGGTGGGCGATGTGGTGACCTTGCAGAGACAGCTTTCCTGGCTGGGCGGCAAGCCCCTTTTTGGAAAACGGGTACTGCTGACCGGTACGAAGCCCATGTGTGAAAAGCAGCGGGAGGTTCTTGCGGCAGACGGCGCGGAGGCGATTCCATTCAGTCTGATTTACACGAAGAAGCTGAGCACTCCGGCGACGGAGCAGGCATTTACAGAGATAAAGAATTACAGCTGGGTGGTGCTGACCAGCAGCAACGGCGTGCAGTTCTTCCTGGATGAGCTGAAAGAGCGTCGGATGGATATTCGAAGTCTCGCAGGTCTTAAATTTGCGGTCATTGGTGCAGGCACGAAGGCAGCCCTGGAGGCGGCAGGTATTTATGCGGACTTTGTGCCCGGCCGGTATTCCAGCAGGGATCTGGCCGCGGAGTGGATTCCGGGGCTGACAGCGGCGGATAAAGTGCTGCTTTTACGCGCGGAGGAGGCTTCTTCAGAGCTTACAGAGACGTTGGAGGCGGCAGGCGTTCCTTATACGGACACAGCCCTCTATCACACTGCCCGGGACGGACGCAAGGCCGAAGAACTGAACCGTATCCTGCCGGAAATGGATTATATTACCTTCGCCAGCGCATCGGCGGTCAAGGCCTTTGCGGCTATGGCAGAGAACCCGGGGGACATGACGGCAAAGGCTGTCTGCATCGGTCCGGTGACAGAAAAAGCGGCAGTGCAGGCGGGCATTCCGGTGTATGCAAGCGCAGTGGTTTACACAGCGGAGGGGATACGGGATGTGCTCAGAAAAGATAATTTGAAAGGGAAAGCGAATTGATTCAGATACAGAGCGGTGTGGCTTCGATAGTGGAAGGAAAACTGCATAGGGGAAATGAGCCGAAGCAATTCGTTTATCTGCACGGCGGCGATATCCGCGGCGCAGCGGAAAAAAGTGGACGAAACGAAGCGGAATTTCTGGATTTTTCCGCCAATATCAATCCCTTAGGCATGCCGCCCGGCGTCCGTGAGGCTATCATCGAAAGCCTGGACAGATCCCTGAACTATCCGGATCCCTTTTGCCGGGGCCTTAAGGCAGCGCTGTCCGAAAAGCTCGGCCAGCCGGAAGACTACATTCTCTGCGGCAATGGTGGTGCAGACCTTATATACCGACTGGTATACGCCACCCGGCCAAAGCGGGCGCTGGTAACCGCCCCGGCCTTTGCGGAGTATGAGGAAGCCCTGAACCAGGCCGGGACGGGGATAGATTTCTTTCCGCTGGGGAAAACTCTGGAAATCACAGAAGCTTATGTGGATAGCTTATCCGCGGAGCATGATATGGTATTCCTCTGCAATCCGAACAATCCCACTGGTATCCTGACGCCGCGCAGTGTCGTAAAAAAGCTGCTGGATAAGGCGAAAGCCCTGGACGTGCGGGTGTGTCTGGATGAGTGTTTTCTGGACTTTATTAAAAATGAGGAGGGCTATTCAGCGGCGGGCTGGCTTGCGGAATATCCGAATCTGATCATTTTAAAATCCTTTACAAAAATGTACGCTATCCCTGGTCTGCGGCTGGGCTATGTGCTGTCGGCGGATGCGGATCTGCTGAATCGGATGCGTCTGGCGGGCCAGCCCTGGTCCGTATCGGAACCGGCCCAGGCCGCCGGAATCGCGGCTCTGAGGACGGAAGGCTTTCGGGAACAGACGATCGATCTGGTGGATCGGGAGCGGGCGTTTTTAAAGAAAAAACTGGAAGAACTGGGGCTGTGTGTGTGCGACGGTCATGCCAATTACCTGTGTTTTCAGGCGGCAGGCGATGAGAAGCTGGCGGATCGAATGCAGGCGGAAGGAATTCTGATCCGGCGCTGCGCCAACTATCACGGGCTGGGCGCGGATTTTTACCGGACGGCGGTGCGGGGACACAGAGAGAATGAAAGGCTGCTTGAAGCTCTGGAGAAAGTTTTGCAAAAAGGAACCTGATTCATAAAATTTACGATCAAGAAACGGAATAAGTTTGGTGATAACATGAGCGAAAAGAAAAAAGCAAAAGTAATCATGGTACAGGGAACCATGTCCAACGCGGGCAAAAGCTTCCTGGTGGCCGGACTCTGCCGGGTATTTAAGCAGGACGGCTATAAGGTGGCTCCCTTCAAATCCCAGAACATGGCCCTGAATTCCTACATCACAAAGGACGGCCTGGAGATTGGCCGGGCCCAGGCCATGCAGGCGGAGGCCGCGGATATTGAGCCGACCGTGGAAATGAACCCGATTCTCTTAAAGCCCACCAGCAACGTGGGCAGCCAGGTCATTGTGAACGGCGAGGTTCTGGGCAATATGAAGGCTATGGATTATTATGCCAACAAGCGGAAGCTGATTCCGGAGATTCAGAAGGCCTTTGATAAGCTGTCCGACGAGTACGATATTATCGTGATCGAGGGTGCGGGCAGTCCGGCGGAAATCAATCTGAAGGAGAATGACATTGTAAATATGGGTATGGCGAAGATCGCCAAGGCTCCCGTCCTGCTGGCAGGCGACATTGACCGGGGCGGCGTGTTTGCGTCTCTTTATGGTACGGTGAAGCTGCTGGACGAGGACGAGCAGCAGATGATCAAGGGGCTGATTATTAACAAATTCCGCGGCGACGTGGAAATTCTGCGTCCCGGTCTCTCTATGATTGAGGAACGCACCGGGATTCCGGTGGTGGGCGTGGTGCCCTTGAAGCCTCTGGATATCGACGACGAGGACAGCCTGTCCGAGCGTCTGAATCATAAGGAGAAAAAGGGCGGCATCGATCTGGCAGTCATAAAACTTCCACATATTTCCAATTTCACAGACTTCAATGTATTTGAGGGCATGGACGGCGTGTCGCTGCGCTACGTGCGGGATGTGAGCGAGCTTGGGAAACCGGATCTCATTTTCCTGCCGGGAACGAAGAACACCATGGACGATTTGGTTTGGATGCGGGAGTCCGGCATGGAGACGGCGGTGCTTCGCTGCTCCGGGGATGGTATTCCGGTTGTGGGCATCTGCGGCGGCTATCAGATGCTGGGCGACGCGCTGGAGGATCCGGACAATGTGGAGCACGGCGGAACTATGCGGGGCATGGGCCTCTTACACACAAAGACCGTATTTTCCCGGGCGAAGACCCGGACCCAGATTCAGGGCCGTATCAAAAACGAGGCGCAGCTTTTGGAATTTGCCGGAAAAGAAGTGCAGGGCTATGAGATTCACATGGGACGCACGGAAGCCCTGGGCGGCTGCCGGGAGACCATTTATCTGGCGGACGGTCGTGTGGACGGTCTGGCAAATCCGGAGGGAACCGTGTATGGCACGTACCTGCACGGGATCTTCGACTACGGCGATCTGGCGGCTATGCTGGTGAGCCGGCTGATGGTGAAGAAGGGTCTCGATCCGAAAAACTGGCATTTTGACGCCCGGGCCCATAAGAAGCAGGAGTACGACAAGCTGGCGGATCTGGTCCGCAGCTCTCTGGATATGAAGAAGATTTACGAGATATTGGAGGAAGGAATCTCATGTTAAATGAAATCGAAATTGTAAAGCCCATGGATATCGAGAAGCGCAGTATGGCGATTATCACGGAAGAACTGGGAGGCCGCACCTGGCCGGAGCCGGAGTTTTCCATTGTGAAGCGCTGTATCCATACCTCCGCGGATTTTGACTATGCGGACAATCTGTGCTTTTCCGAAAATGCGGCGCAGATTGGCGTGGGCGCTTTGAATAAGGGCGCGTCCATCGTCACCGATACCCAGATGGCGGCCTCCGGTATCAATAAAAAACGTATGAAGGAATGTGGCGGCGAAGTCTACTGCTTTATGAGCGATCCGGACGTGGCTGCGGCGGCCAAAGAACGGGAATGCACCCGCGCGTCCATTTGCATGGAGAAAGCGGCCGAGCTTGGCAAGCCCCTGATTATTGCGGTAGGAAACGCGCCCACAGCCCTGATTCGCCTCTATGAGCTGATTCAGGAGGGAAAAATCAGGCCGGAGCTTATCATCGGCGCGCCGGTGGGCTTTGTAAATGTGGTGGAAGCCAAAGAGCTGATTATGACTGCAGGCATTCCCTATATCGTGCCGAGAGGACGAAAAGGCGGCAGCAATATTGCGGCGACCATCTGCAATGCCATGTTATATCAGGGCGGCAGATAGAGTTTTTGGGTAGAGAATAAGAAACAGAGAATATAGAAGAAACGAAAGTGTGAAATTATGGAATTGGATCAGTACACGCAACAAATAAGACCGTTAAATGAGGATGCGGTGACCGCAGCCTGGACCCACTGGGATTCCCTCTGCAAGCCCTTACGGGGCATGGGACGCCTGGAAGAAATGGCAGTGCAGCTGGCGGGCATCTACGGAACCGCAAAGCTTGGTGAAATTGCGGATCTGAAGCCGGTGGTGGCCATCATGGGCGCGGACAACGGCGTGGTGGAAGAGGGCGTCAGCCAGACCGGAAGCGAGGTTACGGCCCAGGTGCTGGAAAATATGGGCGACCGCAAATCCTCTGTCTGCATTATGTCCAAGCAGATGGGCATTGAGGTGATCCCGGTAAATATCGGCATGTTCGTGGACGGAAAACATCCCCGGATCTGGAACCGGGTAGTCCGCTACGGCACCGCCAATATGGCAAAGGAACCGGCCATGACCCGGGAGGAAGCCGTGAAAGCCATTGAAACGGGAATTCAGGTGGTAAAAGACCTGTACGAGGCGGGGTGTCGCATGATTATCACAGGTGAAATGGGAATCGGCAACACGACCCCCAGTTCAGCCATGGCGGCGGTGCTGCTGGACAAGGATGTAGCAGAGGTAACCGGTCGGGGTGCGGGACTTTCCAGCGCCGGACTGGAGCATAAAATCGAAGTGATCCGTCGTGCTATCGAGGTCAATCAGCCGGATAAAAATGATATCCTGGATGTACTTTCCAAGGTGGGCAGTCTGGATATTGCAGGCATGATTGGCTGCTATCTGGGCGGAGCGATGCTGCGTGTGCCGGTGCTGATCGACGGCTTTATTTCCTCTGTTTCCGCATACTGTGCGGCGCAGCTTGCGCCGGAGAGTAAGGCCTATATGGTGCCGACCCATTGTTCCTCGGAGCCTGCGGGCCGGATGATGCTGGACGCCCTTGGCATGACGGCGCCCATTCAGGCGGGCATGCACCTGGGCGAGGGCACCGGAGCCGTGACGGCTTACAGCCTGTATCAGTACGCACTGGCGCTGTATAACGGACTTCCCAGCTTTGCAGAGGGAAACGTGGAAGAATATACGCATCAGAAATAAAAAGTGTGGAAAATTAAGAGTTTCTTAATGGGAAAACTGGCAGGATATTTGATAGAATAAAGCTGATACAATAAATACTTGAAAGTATTTACATGGAGGTGCGGGTATGAAAAATAAGTGTGCAAGGCTTCTGACAGCGGCTGTGGTGCTGCTGATGGTGGTTATGGTGCTTTCTCTGAGCGGCTGCGGGAAAAAGAACGATGTGGAAAATGGAACAGGGCAGACGGATACGACGACAGACACAGACGCGGCAGAAAATACGGCAGATACGCCGGACGATGCAGACAAAGCCGCATCTAAGAACTCTGACAGCAGTGCTTCGGCAGAGTTCAGCTTCGCGGATCTTCAGTATGTAGATTTCACCTTCTCCAGCGGCGCGGGAGCCTGGGCAACCCAGCTGAATATCCGGCCGGACGGCAGCTTTTCCGGGGAATACTGGGATATGGATATGGGCAGTACCGGAGACGGTTACCCGAACGGAACCCAGTACGGCAATACCTTCACCGGAACCTTTACGGATTTAAAGAAGGTCAATGATTATACCTGGTCCATGAAGCTGGATAAAATCAATTATACCTACGAAATCGGAAAGGAAGAGATCCTCGATCAGATTCTCTATTCTTATACGGAGGCTTACGGTCTGGACGGTGCGGACGAGGTGGATATCTATCTGCCCGGGGCTCCGGTTGACCAGCTGCCGGAGGAGTTTTTACAGTGGGCGTGCAGCAATTATGATCGTCTTGAGGCCGAAGAGAACGGTCTTCCCTGCTACGGCCTTTACAATGTGGAGGGCGCAGAGGGATTTTCCGGCTATGACTTTGTGGACTGGGCGAAAACCTATGTGGAAAATACAGAAAAAGCGGCGAAAGAGCTGGAGGATTCCCTTCAGAACGATTCCTCTTTAAGCCAGGGGGATATGAATGAGAAGAGTCAGGAGCTTTATGAGGACTGGGATGCAGCACTGAACCAGATCTGGTATCATTTGAAGGACAAGGGAGTTCTCGGTGAGGATGCCATGGCGAAGCTTCTGGAGGAACAGCGGGCCTGGATCAAGGATAAGGAAGCAGCGGTACAGGAGGCCGGAAAAGAGGCTGAGGGCGGAAGCCTGCAGCCCCTGCTGGAAAATACAGAGGCGGCCAAGTGGACCAGGGAGCGGACCTATGTTCTTCTGAATATCCTGCTGGAGGCAGCAGGCCGGGAAACTGTGACGATGGAGTAAAATATCGATGCTGGATCAATACGTCTATAAAAATAATAAAAAAATGCGGATGGGCTACACCACCGGCTCCTGCGCCGCGGCGGCCTCCAAGGCGGCGGCCTGGATGCTGCTGCACGGCCAGATCCTGCCGGAGGTAGAGCTGATGACGCCAAAGGGCATCGGTCTCCATCTGGAGGTGCTGGAACCGAAATTCTCAGCCACCAGCGCCTCCTGCGCCATCCGAAAGGACGCAGGCGACGACCCGGATGTGACCGACGGCCTGCTGATCTATGCCACAGTCAGTCGGACAGCGCAGCCGGGCGTCACGCTGGACGGCGGCGAGGGCGTGGGCCGGGTGACCCGGACAGGTCTCGAACAGGCCGTGGGCGACGCAGCCATCAATAAGGTACCCCGTCAGATGATTCGCGAGGGCGTGGAGGACGTGTGCAGGGCGGCCGGATATACCGGCGGCCTTTCGGTGATCATTTCCATTCCGGGCGGCGCGGAGCTGGCGCAGAAGACGTTTAACCCCCGCCTTGGTATAGTGGGCGGTATCTCCGTTCTGGGAACCAGCGGCATCGTGGAACCCATGAGCGAGGAGGCCCTGATTCAGACCATCCGGGTGGACATCAAAATGCAGCTGTCCGGAGGGCGGAGCTATCTGGTGCTGGTGCCGGGTAATTACGGCCTGGATTTTCTGGAGGATTATGAGCCGGAGGTGCTGAAGCGTTCCGTCAAATACAGTAATTTCCTGGGAGAAGCCATCGACGCGGCTGTGGAATTCGGCGCGAAGGGAATTCTGCTGGTGGGACATATCGGGAAGCTGGTGAAGCTGGCCGCAGGAATTATGAACACCCACTCCCGCAACGCCGACGCCCGGATGGATATCCTGACGGCCCACGCGGCGGTGCTGGGCGCGGATCAGGAGACGGCGGCCAGGCTGATGGACTGCATTACCACGGACGAGGCGCTGGAGATTCTAAAGGAAAAAGGGCTTCTGGAACCGGTGATGAAACGGCTCATGGAGCGGATGGAATTCTATGTGGATCACCGCAGCGGCAAGAGCCTGGAGCGGGGCATCCTGACCTTTTCCCTGGAGCAGGGCGTGCTGGGCGAGTCCACAGATGTGCGGCGGCTGATAGCCTGTGTGAAAGCGGAAATCGAGCAGACAGAGTCTGAAGGAACAGAAAAACTGGCAGAGTAAGATAGAATAGATTTGGACAGGAAAGGACATGACAGCATGAAGCTTGCAATCATTGCATTTACCAGAGCAGGGTGTATGTTTGCAAAACGGATACGAGACGCGTATGAACAAAAAGGTAACATCTGTGTATGCCTCTGCAAAGGCAGGGATGCAGCTGAATGGGGCATTCCGATGCTGGAGGGTTCCCTGAAGGAATGGACCGGGAACATGTTCCGGGAATGCGACAGCCTGCTGTTCATCGGGGCCGCCGGAATCGCGGTGCGTGCAATCGCTCCCTTCGTAGCCAGCAAGGCTTCCGATCCGGCGGTCCTGGTCATGGACGAGCAGGGGCATTTCGTCATTTCTCTGTTGTCCGGGCACCTGGGCGGAGCCAATGCGCTGACCAGGGAGATAGCGGCCCTGGTGGGAGCCGTGTCGGTCATCACAACCGCTACAGACGCGGGAGGGCGATTCTCTGTGGATGATTTCGCACGCCGGGAAAACATGCATCTGGACAGTCTGTCTCTGGCCAAGGAGGTGGCGGCGGATATTCTGGAGCAGCGGACCATCGGTCTCTACAGCGATTTTGAAGTGGTTGGGCAGATTCCACCGGAGCTGTCCATCCAGAAAAAGGATGGGCTTGGCATCAGTATCTCCGTGGATGAGACCTATGATCCGTTTCCCCGGACTCTGCATCTGGTTCCGCGCATTGCGGTGCTGGGCATCGGCTGTAAAAGGGGTACGCCTGTGGAGCGCATCGAAGCGCTGGTGGAACAGGTGCTCTTGCAGAATCAGCTTTCGAAACAGGCCATTGCCAGGGTGGCTTCCATCGATTTAAAAAAAGAAGAGCCGGGGCTTCTGGCTTTCTGTGCTGCCTGGAAGCTGCCGTTTCAGACCTATACGGCAAAGGAGCTTGAAGCTGTGGAATGTGAGGGTGGCTTTTCCGAATCCGCCTTCGTGCGGCAGATTACCGGCGTAGGAAATGTGTGCGAGCGCAGCGCCCTGCTGGCCGCAGGCAGAAAGAAGCTTTTTCAGCCAAAGACGGCCGGGGACGGCGTGACGGTGGCTATTGCGCTGGAGGAGTACACGGTAAACTTCGGATAATTCCGTCGGAGGAGTCGGTTTGAAAGGAATATTGGATGGAACTGTGAAGAAGAAACGGTTCCAGGTATGGATAAGGTAAGAGGAACAGGTACATGAGACAGGTAATTGTATTTGCAGGAACGACAGAGGGAAGGCAGATTAGTGAATGGCTGGCGGCAGCAGGGGTGGAGACTCTGTGCAGCGTGGCCACCGAATATGGAGAACTGCTGGTGGAAAAACAGCCTCATCTGAGCGTACGCCAGGGACGGCTGCTGCCGGAGGAGATGGAGCAGCTTTTGGAAGCGGAGGGAAAACCGCTGGTGCTGGATGTGACGCATCCTTACGCCGTGGCTGTGTCGGCGAACATTAAGACGGCCTGCGCACAGGCCGGGTGTGAGTATCTGCGTCTGATTCGTCCCTCGTTGATGAAAAAAAATAGGAAAAACGAAGTAAGTAAAGAGATGACAAATACAGTCACAGATAAAAATGCAGGTAAGACTGCGGAAGAAATTGTAGTAGTCGAGAGTGTGGAGGCCGCAGTAAACTTTTTGAAAACGACCGAAGGTTCCATCTTCGTCACCACAGGAAGCAAGGAATTAGCCAAATTTACTGCTCTGCCTGACTACCGGAACCGCGTCTACGCCCGCGTCCTGGCGACTCCGGAGGTCGTAATCCAGTGTACCGAGGCAGGCTTCACCGGCCCGCACCTGATCTGTATGCAGGGTCCCTTCTCCAAAGAGCTGAACCTGGCCATGCTCCGCAGCACCGGCGCAGCCTGGATGGTTACCAAAGAAGCAGGCCGCGCAGGCGGCTTTGAGGAGAAAATGACCGCCGCCAAAGAGGCTGGAGTCAAAGTTGTGCTGATAGGCCGCCCGCAGGAGCAGGAGGGGCTGTCCATTGAGGATGGAGTGAAGCTGCTGGCGGAACGATTCCATATTGTTCCTTTATCAGAAAGTAAAAATATATTAGAACAAAAAAACAATATAAAGAATATAGTTAGTCCTAACTGTGAAAAGAAAGAGGAAAATAATAAACTAAATTCCACTTATTTTTGTAACAAAGAACAAGAACGAATTGCATATTTAATCGGCATCGGCATGGGCACCCCCGACCACCTGACCGGCGAGGCCCGCGCGGCCTTCGAAAAGGCCGACTGTATCTTAGGCTCCGGCCGCATGCTGGATTCTTTCAAGGCCACCGGCAAGCCCCTGTTCGACGCCTACGATCCGGCCAAAATGCTGGCTTACGTTCAGGATCACCCGGAGCATCACACTATCGCAGTGGCCCTGTCCGGCGACGTGGGCTTCTACAGCGGCGCGAAGCGCCTGATCACCGCCTTTGAGGGCGGAGGTATCCACACAGAACTGATTACAGGAATCTCTTCCGTAACCTACTTCTGCAGCCGCCTGCAAATTCCCTGGGAGGACGTGAAGCTCATGAGCATCCATGGGCGCCGGGAGAATCTGATTGCGGCGGTACGCACCCATTTCCGCACCTTCACGCTGCTGGGCGGCAAGGACAATGTAGCATCCTTATGTGAAAAACTGGAAAAATATGGATTCGAAAACGTGAAGCTCTACATCGGCGAACGCCTCCACTACCCGGAGGAGCGTATCACCGAGGGCACTCCCGCGGAGCTGAAGGAGAAAGCCTTTGACAGCCTCTGCGTGGCTATCATCGAAAACCCGTCCTACACAAGTGGACTTCGAAGCTGCATCCCCGACGAAGAGTTTCAGCGGGGCGACGCGCCTATGACGAAGAGCGAGGTGCGCAGTCTCTCCGTGGCCAAGCTGAATCTGAACCGGGATTCTATTGCCTGGGACATCGGCGCGGGAACCGGCTCCGTCACCATCGAGATGGCGCTGGCAGCCGCGGACGGCGAAGTGTATGCCATCGAGAAAAAGTCCGCGGCGGCAGCCCTCATCGAGGAGAACGCGAAGAAGTTTGGCACCCCCAATGTGGAGGTGCATGTGGGAACGGCCCCAGAGGCCCTGACTGACCTGCCCGCCCCGACCCACGCCTTCATCGGCGGTTCCTCGGGCAACATGAAAGAGATTCTGAAGCTTTTGCTTGACCGGAATTCCCGCGTCCGCGTGGTAGTAAACGCCATTACCCTGGAGACCGTGGCGGAGGCCAACAGCTGCTTCAAGGAGCTTGGTTTTACGGACGTGGATATTACCCAGATTCAGGCGGCCAAGGCCAAAAAGGTGGGGCCCTACGAGATGATGATGGGGCAGAATCCGGTCTACATCTTCGCCGGAACCGGAAAGGGGGAAGCGTAAATGAGACTGCCGAGAATTATGCTGGCCGCTCCGTCCAGCGGCAGCGGCAAAACCCTGATTACCTGCGGCATCCTGCAGGCTCTGGTAAACCGCGGTTTCCGTGTGGCCTCCTTTAAATGTGGCCCTGACTATATCGACCCCATGTTTCATAGCAGGGTCATCGGCGTGAAATCCGGCAACCTGGACACTTTTTTCACGGATAAAGCGACCACCCGTTACCTGTTTGGCCGAAGCGCTGCGGAGGCGGAGATTTCCGTGGCCGAGGGCGTCATGGGTTATTATGATGGACTTGGCGGCATCTCTGAGGAGGCCAGCTCTTCGGACGTGGCGGCGGCTCTTAATATGCCCGTGGTGCTGGTGATAAACTGCAGGGGTATGAGCATTTCTGTGGTACCGCTGATCAAGGGCTTCCTGGAATATCAGACTCCCAGCCGCATCAAGGGCGTCATTTTAAATCAGATGCCGAAGTCCCTGTACGCCGACATGAAGGCGCAAATCGAGCGCTGGCTGCCGGTGAAGGTGCTGGGCTATGTGCCGAAGGTGGAGGATCTGGTGCTGGAAAGCCGTCATCTGGGCCTGGTGCTTCCGGGTGAAATCGAGAGCCTGAAAGAGAAGCTGAACCGCCTGGCTGCCGTATTGGAGGAAAGCATCGATCTGGACGCTTTTCTGGCTTTGGCCTATGAAGCGCCGGATTTCACCTACGAGACGCCGGAACTTCCGAAGCTTTCAGGCGGAAAAAAAGTCCGCATCGGCGTGGCGGAGGACGACGCTTTCTGCTTCACCTATCGGGATAATTTTCAGATGCTTAAGGATATGGGCGCGGAGCTGGTACCATTTTCCCCCATAAAGGACGAGGCGCTGCCGGAAGGGATCGACGGCCTCATCTTGAGCGGCGGTTATCCAGAGCTGCACGCGAAGGCACTGAGCGAAAATGAAGACATGCGGGGAGCCATTCACGACGCGGTGAAAGCAGGCCTCCCCTGTATCGCCGAGTGTGGCGGCTTTCTTTACCTGCACCGGACTCTGGAGGGATCCGATGGCGTGGATTACCCCATGGCAGGCGTCATTGGGGCCAAAGCCTACCGGACGGATAAACTGTCCCGCTTCGGGTATATCGAAATGGAAGCAAAACAGGATCAGTTGATTCTGGCAGAGGGCGAAAAGGCCCGGGGACATGAATTTCATTACTGGGAGAGCGAGGACTGCGGCAACGCCATCCACGCGAAGAAGCCCTTACGGAAGCGGAACTGGGACTGCGTACACGGCACACCGACCCTGTATGCGGGCTTCCCCCATCTCTTTTTCTATTCCAATCCGGCCATGGCCTGGAATTTTTTACAGAAATGTAGTAACGATTCCATACAGCCCGAAGCACCTGTTGCCGAGGGCGTATAAAAATGATTCAATGTGAGGAATATAGATGCTTGCAGTGATTACAGGAGGCAGCGGAAGCGGCAAATCCGAATACGCGGAGAGCGTAGCCACTTCCCTGGCAAAACGGGACGGACTTCCCTTATATTATATCGCCACTATGCGGCCCTTCGGCGCGGAGGGCATGTGGAGAGTGGAGCGCCACCGGAAGCTCCGGGCCGGAAAAGGCTTTGAAACGATAGAGTGTTATGTAAACCTGAAAAAACAGACCCTGCCGGAGAAGGGCGTGGTGCTGCTGGAGTGCATGTCGAACCTGACGGCCAACGAAATGTTTGAGCCGGAGGGCGCGGGTGATGACGCCGTGGAGGCGGTGCTGGCAGGCGTGGAGGCATTGAGAGGCCGCTGCATCCACCTGGTCATTGTGACCAACGATATCTTTTCCGACGGAATTACATATGATGAAGTAACAGCGCTGTATCAGGAACGGCTGGGCGAGATCAACCGGCGCATCGCGGCAGAGGCCGACCAGGCGGCGGAGGTGGTCTGCGGCATTCCTCTGCAGCTCAAAAATAAAGGACAGAGCCTATGAAAACGATGAAACGGATATGGAACAGTTTTAAAATCGCATTTGCCATGTATTCCAAGATTCCCATGCCCCGGGCGGACTGGGAGAAGGAAAATATGCGCTATATGATGTGCTTCTTTCCTTTTGTGGGCATCGTCATCGGCGCGCTGATGGTGGGCTGGAGCTTCTTAAGCGGAAAGCTCGGCGCGGGCGACAGCCTCCGGAGCGTCATTTACGTGCTGATTCCGGTGCTGGTGACCGGCGGCATCCACCTGGACGGCCTGCTGGATACGGCGGACGCCCTGTCCTCCTGGCAGCCGAAGGAAAAGAAGCTGGAGATCTTGAAGGATTCCAATGCGGGAGCCTTCGCGGTCATCGTGGCCTGCTGTTATTTCCTGGCCTGCTTCGGCTTCTGGACGGAGCTGTCGGGCCGTCAGGTGCTGGTGCTCTCCGGCGGCTATATGCTGTCCCGTTCCATGAGCGGCCTGTCCGTGGCGTCCTTTCCCTGCGCCCGCAAGACCGGAACGGTAGCAACCTTTTCCGACGCGGTGCAGGAGCGCACGGTCATGACCTGCCTCTACATTCTGCTTTTTCTGTCCGCGGGCTTCATGTGCCTGCTGGACGCGAAGCTTGGCACGGCGGCTGTGGTGGGAGCCTGGTGTACGTTTTTCTGGTATTATTGTATGTCCATGAAACAGTTCGGCGGTATCACCGGCGACCTGGCGGGCTGCTTCGTGCAGACCTGCGAGCTGGTCATGGCCATCTGCGTGTGGTCGGCGGGAAAATTCTGATTTCCGCTGTCTGGAAAAAACGATCTCTGCGCAAGCAGCAGGAGAATATAGGAGGAAATCAGACATGATACTGATTACAGGCGGAGCCTTTCAGGGAAAAAAGGCCTACGCGATGGAGCATTTTCACTTGAGAGAGCAGGATATGGTAAATGGGGCCGACTGCGGGGAAACGGATTTGCTTCAGGCAAAGGCAGTCACGGATTTTCAGGAATATGTACGCCGGGTACTGAAGGAGGGCGGCGACGCGTCCACGCTGGCAGAAACATTGTATACAGAGAATCCGGATATCCTTGTGATTACGAACGAGCTGGGAAGCGGCGTGATTCCCGCGGATCCCTTTGACCGCCAGTGGCGGGAGGCCTCCGGACGGGCAGCCTGCGATCTGGCGAAATACGCAGCAGAGGTTCATCGCGTGGTCTGCGGGATCGGGACGGTGATCAAGGAATGAAGGAGCTGTATCTGATCCGCCATGGAAAGACCTATGGCAACACCCTGGGGCGCTATATCGGAACCACCGACGAGCCCCTGTGCGAGGAGGGAAGAGAAGCCCTGCAGGCTATTTTCGAAGCGGGGCTCTACCCCATGCCGGACGTCCTGTACGGAAGTCCCCTGAAGCGTTGCCGGGAGACGGGGGCGATTTTATTTCCGGGCAAGAAAATGATTCCGGTTTCCCGGCTCCGGGAATGTGATTTCGGCGAATTCGAAAATAAGAATTATAAAGAGCTGTCCGGGAATGCGGCCTATCAGGCCTGGATTGACAGCAACGGCACGCTGCCCTTTCCGGGAGGCGAAAGCCGGGAGGCCTTTGAAGAGCGGTGCGTCACGGGCTTTCAGGAAGTCCTTGCGGATTTAAAAGGGAAGGCGGTTCACCGGGCGGCCCTTGTGGTTCACGGCGGCACGATTATGAGTATTCTGGCAGCTTACGCGGCGGAGAAAGAGGAGTTTTATCACTGGCAGGTTCAGAACGGAGAAGGCTTCCGTATGCTTTGGGATGAGACAGAAAAAGGAGGCATCATTTTACATGAAATATCACATCTATGCCCTGATACTGGGCTTTGTGCTGGATCTGATCTTCGGTGATCCGCGGATTCTCTATCATCCTATCTGCGCCATCGGCAATCTGATTGCCTGGGCTGAAAAGCCCTTCCGGGCGGCGTTCCCGAAGACGGAGAAGGGCGAGCTGGCAGCAGGCGTATTCTTCTGCATCTTCGTGGTGGCCGTATCTACGGCAGTGCCCTTCGGACTTTTATATCTGGCCCGGAAAATCCATTTCTGGCTTTATTTTGCGCTGATGACGCTCTGGAGCTTCCAGATTCTGGCAACGAAATCTCTGAAAACCGAGAGCATGAAGGTCTATGACGCTTTAAAAGAGGGCGATCTGGAAAAGGCCCGCTATGCGGTGTCCATGATTGTGGGACGCGATACCCAGGCCTTAAATGAGGAGGGCGTAGCCAAGGCGGCAGTGGAGACGGTGGCGGAAAATTCCTCCGACGGCGTGGTGGCTCCCCTGCTTTTTCTGGCCATCGGCGGCCCGGTTCTGGGCTTTTTCTATAAGGCGGTAAATACTCTGGATTCCATGGTGGGCTATAAGAACGATAAATATCTGTATTTCGGCCGCTTCTCCGCGAAGCTGGACGATGTGTTGAATTATATCCCCGCCCGGATAAGCGGCCTTCTGCTGGTTGCGGCGAGCCCGCTGGCGGGCTTAAGCATATCCGGCGCCTGGAGGATCTGGCTGCGGGATCGCCGCAACCATGCCAGCCCCAACTCCGCCCAGACTGAGGCGGCAGCGGCGGGCGCGCTTGAAGTTCAGCTGGCCGGAGACGCTTATTATTTCGGAAAGCTTTATAAAAAGCCGACCATCGGCGATCCCATCCGGCCGGTGGAGTATGAGGATATCCGCCGCATGAATCGGCTGATGTACGCGGGCGTGATTCTGGCGCTGGCGCTTGTGGCGGGAATTGCGGCGCTGGCCGGAGTGCTGGTGTAAGAGAAGGAAACAACGATGATTTACGCACAAATTCAGGAGGTGCTGTCCTATGAAACAATCATGTATTCACATCTACTGCGGCGACGGTAAGGGAAAATCCACCGCAGTTACAGGGCTTGCTGTCCGGGCGGCAGGAAGCGGCAGAAGGGTCATTTTCATCCAGTTTATGAAGGATGGAAAGTCCTCGGAGCTAAAGGTGTTGCGGGAGCTGCCCGGGGTTACAGTGCTGACCTGCGAAAGACAGTTCGGCTTCTTCTGGAATATGACAGACGAGCAGAAAAAGGAGGCAGCTGCCGCCTATCAGGCGCTTTTCGACCGGGCCACAGAGTTGGCAGTTCGGGAAGACGCGTTTCTGCTGGTTATGGACGAGTTCATGTCCTGCTACAATCACGGCATGTTGAACCGGGAAAAAGCCCTGGATTTTCTGAAGAACCGTCCGGAAGGTCTGGAGGTGGCCCTGACAGGCCGGGATCCGGCCCCGGAGCTTCTTAAACTGGCCGATTATGTCTCCGAGGTGCGGAAAATCAAGCATCCCTTTGATCAGGGTGTACATGCCCGGAAGGGAATCGAGCTGTAGGAGAAGAACAGGGGCTTGACAGGCCGGGGGAAAGAGTGGTAATGTGGAAATGCCCAGGGTCAAAAGAAGTCTGACCCGAATTTCCATTTAAAAACAGAATGATGAGGTGCAAGGATATGCAGGAAATGAAACCGATCAAAGAAGGTAAGGTACGTGAGATTTACGACAACGGCGACAGCCTGATTATGGTAGCGACAGACCGTATCAGCTGCTTCGATGTGATTCTTCATAATGAAGTGACAAAGAAGGGCGCAGTGCTGACCCAGATGTCCAAATTCTGGTTCGATATGACAGAGGATATTCTGCCGAACCACATGATTTCCGTTGACACAAAGGATATGCCGGAGTACTTCCAGCAGGAGAAGTTCCGGGGCAAATCCATGATGTGCAGAAAGCTTCAGATGCTTCCCATCGAGTGCATCGTCCGCGGCTATATCACAGGCAGCGGCTGGGCCAGCTACAAGGAGAACGGAACCGTCTGCGGTATTAAGCTGCCGGAAGGCCTGAAGGAATCTGACAAGCTGCCGGAGCCGATTTACACACCGTCTACCAAGGCAGAGATCGGCGATCATGACGAAAATATTTCCTACGAGCAGAGTATCGCTCATCTTGAAAAATATTTCCCGGGCAAGGGAGAAGAGTACGCAAAGGCTCTTCGTGACAATACCATTGCCCTCTATAAGAAATGCGCGGAGTACGCCCTGAGTAAGGGAATCATCATCGCGGACACCAAGTTCGAGTTTGGTCTGGATGAGAACGGCAATCTGGTCATCGGCGACGAGATGCTGACGCCGGACAGCTCCCGCTTCTGGCCCGCAGACGTGTACGAGCCAGGTCACGGACAGCCCTCCTTTGACAAGCAGTTTGCCCGCGACTGGCTGAAGGCCAACCCGGACAACAACTGGACCCTGCCCCAGGAGATCGTGGACAAGACCATCGAGAAATACCTGCAGGCATACGAAATGCTGACCGGCAAAGCGCTGGAGGTATAAGTTAAAGGTATAGAAATTGAGGCACAGATATTTTCTGTTTTATGGGAAAATGTCCGTGCCTTATTTTATAGAAAATCTGGTAATGTTCAAGAAAAAATTCGTACTATCCATTTTCTATAGTTCAAAATAAACATAGAAATCCGTCATTTTCCATCATTTAATATAAAAATCACCGATATGTTTTGAAAAACAGGTGAAACTTCCTCCCCGCTGTGATACACTGTATACAGAGTCATTTCCGCACGGGTAACAGCGGAAAGCGAGACAGATTTGGTTTTGGGAGGAATTTGGGGTATGAAATGTATCAACACAACGGACGCGGTGGGCCATGTGCTCTGCCACGACATTACGCGGATTGTCAAGGATGTGGTTAAGGACACCGCATTCCGCAAGGGACATATTGTGACCGAGGAGGATATTCCGGTGCTGCTGTCCCTGGGAAAGGATCACCTGTATGTCTGGGAGAAGGACGAGAACACCCTTCATGAAAATGAGGCGGCAGAGATTCTGTGCGCCGTCTGCAGGAACGAAAATATGCATCCCACCGATGTGAAGGAGGGGAAAATCGAGCTGGTGGCCGACTGCGACGGTCTGTTCCGGGTAGATGTTCCGCGGCTTGACGCCATCAACGAAATAGACGAGATCATGATCGCCACCCGCCATAACAACACGCCGGTGAAAAAGGGCGACCGTCTGCTGGGAACCCGGGTGATTCCGCTTGTCATTGCAAAGGAGAAGCTGGAGCGGGTAAAGGAGGCTGCGGGAAGCGAGCCTTTGGTATCCCTGACGCCCTATAAGCCTATGAAAGCGGGCATTGTTACCACCGGAAATGAAGTGTACTACGGACGCATTAAGGATACCTTTACCCCGGTCATCATTGACAAGCTGGCTTCTTACGGTATCAAAGTCAGCGGTCATATTCTCTGTGACGATAACATGGAAAAAATCACCAATGCAATTTTGCAATTAAAAGAAGAAGGAGCCGACCTGATTCTCTGTACCGGCGGTATGAGTGTGGATCCGGATGACCAGACGCCGGGCGCGATTAAGCAGACGGGAGCGCGTATTGTATCCTACGGCGCGCCGGTACTGCCGGGAGCCATGTTCCTGCTTGCCTATCTGGAAGACGGTACGCCTATCATGGGACTTCCGGGCTGCGTCATGTATGCCAAAGCCACAGTCTTTGACCTGGTGCTGCCCCGCATCGCGGCAGGCGTGGAGGTGACGAAAAAGGATTTGGCCCATATGGGAAATGGCGGCTTCTGTCTGGGCTGCAAGACCTGCCATTACCCCAACTGCGGCTTTGGAAAAGGCGTATAAGGGGGCGTGATGTATGGGAGGAATTACAACAGAGGAAGCGCTTTGTCTGGTTTTACAGCACACGCCGGTGATACAGGAGAAGGAACAGATTCAAATCGCGAATATTTCAGGCCGGGTATTGGCGGAAGACGTGAAAACCGTCTTTGATAATCCGCCCTTTCACCGTTCGCCTATCGACGGCTATGCCTGCCGGGCTGCGGATTTAACCGGCGCCTCAAAGGAACAGCCGGTCTGTCTGAAGGTTCTGCGGGAGATTGACGCGGGGGATTATTCCGAGGAAGAGGTGCAGCCGGGCCAGGCTGTACGTATTATGACCGGGGCGGCCATTCCGCCGGGCTGTGACTGCTGCGTCCGTCAGGAGGATACGGATTACGGCGAGGAGAGGGTGCAGATCTATAAAGCGGAGCGGCCGTGGGGCAATTATTGCTTCCGGGGCGAGGACTTCAAGGCCGGACAGGTACTGCTGAAAGCGGACCGGGAGCTTGGTTTTGTGGAAGCCGGCGTGCTGGCCGGAATGGGAATCCCGGAGGTGGCTGTCTACCGTCGTCCCCGGATCGCGGTGCTGACCACCGGAAATGAGGTAGTTCAGCCGGGAGAGCCTTTAGCTCCCGGTAAAATCTACGATATCAATCAGAAGCTTCTGGCGGCCCGCCTGCTGGAGTTGGGCGTGGAGCTTTGCGAGGCCCGCTCTGTCCCGGACGAACCGGAGCAGATGGCGGAGGCATTGAAGAAGGCCGCGAAGGAAGCGGATCTGATCGTCACCACAGGCGCTGTGTCTGTGGGAAAAAAGGATATTATGCACGAATCGCTGGCGCTCATTGGCGCAGAGCGTATCTTCTGGGGTATCCAGGTGAAGCCCGGTATGCCTACCTTATTTTCCGATTACCAGAGAATCCCGGTCATGAGCCTTTCAGGCAATCCCTTCAGTGCTCTGGTCATCACCGAGCTTTTGCTTCGCCCTATGCTGGCGAAAATGATGAGAAAGCCGTCTCTTGATCTGGTGCGGGTGCAGGGAATCCTGGCGGACGCTTTTGGAAAGCCCAGCCCAGGAAGGAGATTTGTGCGGGCTTACTGGGAAAACGGCGTATTCCATCTGCCGGAAGGCCTGAATTCCAACGGCGTGCTGGCCTCCATGGTGGGCTGCAACTGTCTGTTGGACGTGCCAGCAGGATCCGACGCGCTGAAGCCCGGGGATTCGGCGGAGGCGATTCTGTTATAAAGAGAGATTTGTATTACTTTTTGCAGCAGTTATTTTGAAAATATGGACTATGATTTATGAATAACATTTTAGAAAAAAAGCAGTTGTTTTATGCCGTCAGCGGTGTGAAAAATTCGGGAAAAACCACCTTGATTACGAAGCTCCTGCCGGTTCTGACCGGCCGGGGGCTGAAGGTGGCGACCATTAAGCATGACGGCCACGATTTCCGGACAGATGTGCCGGGTACGGATACCTTTGCCCATTTTCAGGCGGGAGCCTATGGCACTGTCGTCTTTTCCGACCACAAATACATGGTTGTAAAACAGCAGCCCGACGAGGTTGCAGCTGTAAAACTGACGCCGGAGCAGATGGCCGCTGCCTGGTTCCCGGAGGCGGATCTGATTCTGTTGGAGGGCTTTAAGGACAGCGACTATCCGAAGCTGGAAATTATTCGCAGAGGAAATTCATCGGACTGTGTCTGTAAAGAGCATAATTTACGTGCCGTCGCGACCGATCTGGATCGCGGAGAGATAACGGGGCTGCCGGAAGAAGTGCCTGTATTTGGGTTAGAAGATACAGAGCAGATTGCGCGATTTATTGTAAAAGAGTTGCAGTAATACTTTATGGAAAAATGACGGATTTAAAGTTGAATTTATTGGATTTTTAAGGACAAATATAATTGGAACAATTTTACATATGGTACAGGTGAAATACATTTTGATGAATAGATATTAAAAGAATATATTATTTATCAGGGAAATATAAAGGAGATCATATGAAAACAGGAGCATTGATCATAGCCTCCGGCGACTATGGAGAGGAGTATCGGGATAACGAGGGCATCCCTCTGTTCCTGCCCATGTACCCGCTGGACGGTACCACCGTCATCAAGGGAGAGATTGCCAAGCTTCGCAAAGCGGGAGTCTCTCCCATTGTAGTGCTGGCAGGCTGCCACAGCGAGACCCTGAAGCTGCATTTAAGCCACAATAATGTCATCTTCCTGGAGGATGAGGCCTACCGGGAACACAGCTTTGAGGAGACGCTTGCGATCGGCCTGACCGGGTGCGCGCCTCTGATGGAGCGCGTGCTGGTGCTGCCGGTGGAATACCCGGCCTGCGCGGACAGCACTATCAAAGCCCTGCTGGCTGCGGAGAAGCCGGCCGTTCCGACTTACGATGGGCAGGAGGGCTGGCCGAGGAGCATAATTTTATCGGGAACGGAAATGGATCCTACAGAGAAAATTAATTTTAATTTTGAGACCGGGAGCCGGTTCCTTCCCACGGAAGATCCCGGCGTCACCTACTCCCTGCAGGAAGAGGGCGGCGTCGAGCGCGTCACCCGTTATCTGAAGGCCCGGTGGAATGCCGCCACCCTCCATTTCAAAACCAAGCTGGTCATTTCCAAAGAAGAAGACTTCTTCGGTCCCGGCGTCTACCACCTGCTGCAGTACATCGATGAGACCGGTTCCATTCAGGCTGCGGCGGCCAAAATGAATATGTCCTATTCCAAGGGCTGGAAAATGATCAACAAGGTGGAGAAGGAGCTGGGCTTCCGCTTCCTGAACCGCTGCAACGGAGGAAAGAACGGAGGCAGCTCTACCATCACCCCCGAAGGCCGCCTCTTCATGGAGCGGTATCATGCCATGCTGGAGGATATGAAGCGGATCACGCGAGGATTCTTTGAGGTGTATTTTGGGGAGTTTCAGTAGAGTTAGTGAAAAATAATTCATAAATTGGTTCGATTCCCTTGCGCCTGCTTTCCGTTTCCTGTATAATATACCTATCGTTATTCTCCTGAAAAAATAACGCATAGGAGAACCGCACGAAATGAAAAGGAAAGAGGGATTATATTATGAAGAAGCTTATGGCAGGCCTGCTGGTAAGTGCTCTGGCAGTTTCTATACTGGGTTGCGGAAGCAAACAGGCGGAAGAGACTCCGGCAGCAGAGGAGACCACAGAGGCTGAAGAAACAGCAGCTGAGACAGAGGCGGAGCCGGAGCCGGTGACTCTGAACATCTTTGCGGCAGCATCCATGACAGAGACTCTGACAGAGATTCAGGAGATGTACAAAGAGACAGCTCCGAACGTAACCCTGGTATTCAACTTTGACTCCTCCGGAACATTGAAGACACAGATTCAGGAAGGCGCTGACTGCGATATTTTTATTTCCGCAGCCCAGAAGCAGATGAACCAGCTGGACAAGGATGCGAATCCGGAGGTGAATACCGAGGGCCTGGACTTCGTACTGGAGGGAACCCGCGTGAACCTGCTGGAGAACAAGGTTGTTCTGGCTGTTCCGGATGGAAATCCGAAGGATATCCAGAATTTCGAGGATCTGGGAACAGACAAGCTTTCCCTGCTGGCTCTGGGCAATGAGGATGTTCCGGTAGGACAGTACTCCACCGAGATTCTGACTAACCTTGGTATCCTGGATAAGCTTGAAGCAGACGGCAAGATTACATACGGCTCTAACGTGAAAGAGGTTACCACACAGGTATCTGAGGCGGCTGCAGACGCAGGTATCATCTACGCTACCGACGCGTACTCCGCCGGACTGACCGTTGTGGATCAGGCAGGAAGCGATCTGTGCAAGCAGGTTATCTACCCTGCGGCAGTTCTGAACATCTCCGAGAATCAGGAAGCAGCAAAGGAATTCCTTGCCTATCTGCAGACAGACGACTGCATGAAGGTATTCGAGGCAGTAGGCTTCACGGCAGCAGAATAAAAAAGGGGCGCTTATGGACTGGTTTCCATTGTATAATTCCTTGCGTATCGCGCTGATCGCCAGCGTGATCGTATTTTTTACAGGTATTTTCGCAGCCTATTATATTGCGAAGCTCCATCCGGTGGTAAAGGGCGTGCTGGACGTGGTTCTGACCCTGCCGCTGGTATTGCCGCCGACGGTCGTGGGATACTTTATCCTGCTGCTGATGGGTCCCAGACGACCCTTCGGAGCCTGGGTGTTGGAGAACTTCGGCACGAAGCTGGTGATGACCTGGTATTCGGGCATCTTCGCGGCGGCTGTGGTGGCCTTTCCGCTGATGTACCGGACAGCCCGGGGGGCTTTTGAGAGCTTCGACGAGACCCTGGCCTATTCCGGACAGACCCTGGGGCTGTCCAACAGCTTTATCTTCTGGCGGATCCGGATGCCGGCCTGCAGGCAGGGAATTCTGGCGGGAGCCGTCCTGGCCTTTGCCAGGGCCCTGGGCGAATACGGAGCCACCAGCATGGTGACAGGCTATACGCCGGGCCGGACCGCGACTATCTCTACCACCGTCTATCAGCTGTGGCGGACGGACAATGACGCCCTGGCCTTCAAATGGGTGCTGGTGAACGTGGTCATTTCCGCAGTGGTTCTGCTGGCGGTGAACCTGCTGGAAAAGGGCGAGCGGGCGTCCCGCACAGGCAAAAAACGAAAGGGCGGGAGGTAGAGAAGATGTCATTGTATGTGGATATCAGAAAAAAGCTGGGTGGCTTTACGCTGGAGACGCAGTTTGAGGCAGCGGACGGCGTGACGGGCATCCTGGGCGCCTCCGGCTGTGGCAAGAGTATGACCCTCCGTTGTATCGCGGGCATCGTGAAGCCCGACGAGGGACATATCGAGCTGGACGGTAAGGTGCTCTTTGATTCCCGGGAAAAAATCAATCTGCGTCCCCAGGAACGCCATGTGGGACTGTTGTTTCAGAATTACGCCCTGTTCCCGAATATGACGGTTCGCCAAAACCTGATGACAGGACTTAAGGCAGAAAAGACCGGAAAAAAAGAAGCGGAGATAAGAATTCAGGAAATGCTGGAAAAGTTCGAGCTGAAGGATCTGGAGAAGCATAAGCCTGCGGAGCTTTCCGGAGGCCAGCAGCAGAGGGTGGCTCTGGCGCGGATCTTCCTCTCCAGTCCTCGTGTGCTGATGCTGGACGAGCCTTTTTCTGCGCTGGACGGATATCTTCGCTGGAACCTGGAGCAGGAGCTTCTGGAGACACTGAAGGAGTTTGGCGGGCCCACCCTGTTTGTGTCCCACAGCCGGGACGAGGTGTACCGGATCTGCGACCGGGTATGTGTGATGGATCAGGGAGCTTCAAGCCCGGTGATTCCTGTGAAGCAGCTGTTTGAAGCGCCGGAGTCCAGGGCGGCCGCGCTGCTGTCGGGATGCAAGAATTTTGCCCGGGCAGAGGTGAAGGAAGCAGCTTCGGCGGATAAGCTGGGCCGCGTCTATGTGCAGGACTGGGGCGAAACCCTGACCTTCACTGGCGAACACGGACCGGATACAGAGGACGTCCGCTATGTGGGCGTGCGCAGCCATTATATCGGGCTGATGGGAGCAAAAGAGGCGGCGGCACAGCCGGAGAATACCTTCCGGTGCCGGATTAACCGGGTTATTGACGACGTGTTTTCCACGGTGATCATGGTAAGACCGGAGCGTGCGGATACATCCGAGGAGAGCCGGAAGAATCATTTCAACAGGATTCGTGTGGAGACTACCAAGGAAGTCTGGAGGGATTTCTGTAAGAAGGAATATGAAGGCAGAGAAAATCCGCAGGAGGATATCTGGGTGCATATCAATCCGGCGGATGTGATGGTATTGAGATAGGTCGGAAAACTGTTTATCCGCCGATCTTCGACATTTCTTTCAGTTCCGTTACCGTTTGTATATTTTCAAAGCAATGAGCCGCAGGCTTCTGTTCGATGGCCTGCCGGATCAGCTCTTTCACGTCCTCGGGACTTCCGGTCCGGAGGGCGTTTTTTATGGAAATACGGTCGCTGTAGCAGAGACAGGGCTTGAGATCGCCAGTGGCTGTCAGGCGGATGCGGTTACAATTCTGACAGAATTTTCCATGAATGGCGCTGATAAAGCCAATGCTGCCCTGAAAGCCGTCGATGTGGTAATAGCGGGCCGGGCCGTTGCCATGGGTGAGGAAATCTGGCGTTACGCGATCTGCTCCGTAATGGCTTCTCAGCTGCTCCATCACCTCCGGGTTGGAGACAGGCTTCATCTCCTTGCCGTGCCCGATGGGCATGAGCTCGATAAAACGGACGTCCACCGGGTGAGCCTCGGCTAACTCGGTCAGGGCGATGCATTCCATGTCGTTGACGCCCCGCTGCAGCACCGCGTTGATTTTCACCGGAACGCCATGAGTCTCCATGGCGCGAATGCCGTCCAGAACCTTCGGAAGCTGGTCAAAACCGGTGATAGCAGTGTATTTCACGGGATCCAGAGTATCCAGACTGATATTGACAGCGTGGAGTCCCTGGCGGCAGAGCTCGTCTGCGTATTCCGGGAGCAGTACGCCGTTGGTAGTCAGCGTCACCTGCTCGATACCGGGCAATGCGTTTAGCATCCCGATGAGCTCCATGCAGCCCTTCCGGACCAGCGGCTCGCCGCCGGTGACCTTGATTTTGCGGATGCCTAAGGCAGCAGCCTGCCGACAGGCCTCAGTGATCTCCTCCAGCGTCAGAATCTGCTCCATGGGAAGCCATTCGATGCCTTCCGGCATACAGTAGCGGCAGCGTAAGTTACAGCGGTCGGTGATGGAAACGCGCATATAGTTGATGTCCCGTCCGTATTGGTCCTTCATGGGTTAATCCGCCTTTCTCACAAAATCGCCGCTCTTTCCGCCGCTCTTCCGGCAGAGATGGATGTCGGTCATTTCCATGCTTTTATCCACGGCCTTGCACATGTCGTAGATGGTCAGAAGTGCCACCTGAACGCCGGTCAGGGCCTCCATCTCCACGCCGGTCCTGCCGGTGGTGCGGACGGTGCAGGCCGCCCGGACGGAGGAGGTCTCTTCCTCCAGTTCAAAGCTTATCTCCACCTTGGTCAGATGCAGCAGGTGGCAGAGAGGAATCAGCTCGGAGGTCTTCTTGGCCCCCATGATTCCGGCCACCCGGGCCACGCCCAGCACGTCGCCCTTTCCCATTTCCCCTTCCTTTACCTTTTCAAAGCATTCCCGGCTCATGGAGATACGGCCCTCAGCCACAGCCTCCCTTGCGGTCTCGGCCTTGGCGCTTACGTCCACCATGACGGCCTCGCCCTGGCGGTTAAAATGTGTAAATTCACTCATGCTCTATCACAATAAACCCAATCATCTAAGGTCAGATTTGCTTTTCCTTTCTTTCTTATTATTTGCCCGTGTTCCCAGGGCATTCGGGGATCCCCTCAGACAGCCCAGAACGAAACATTCACATGTTTCCCCGCTTTCCGCAGGTGCTCCATCAACTCTTCCACGGTCTTTGTTTTGGTCTCTGCCGTAATCTCCGAGCCTGCATAGGCCTCGTTATAAGCATTTCCAAAGAAAATGTTGATATCCGTGGCCCAGGTGAAAAGGAGTGTTCCAAGCTGTGCGGCTCCGTCCTTCTTCTGAAGCATCTCATGGAAGCTCACTCGATCCTCCCGGAAATCTTCGCAGTATTCCAACAGCCGCTCCAAAGTCAGTAACCCTTCGGTTACCAGATCTGCGCCGGGCAGACGCATCAGGGAAGGCACATCGTCCACGGCGGATCCATCGATGGTGGTCAGAGGCTGCCGAAGATATCGCGCTGCGATTTTTGCGGTGGTGCCGCCACAGATCACATGCTTCCCTTCCTTTTTCCAGAAATTGTCCATATAGGCTGTGTCTTCCTCGGTGGTATGGGGCGGACCAATCATCAGGTTGACCGTCTGCTTTTTGCAGAAGCGTAAGGCCAGAACCGTCAGGTCGTCGTCGGTCTCCTCCAGATTCAGGGCCAGTCCCGCATAGGCGATAGCCACAGCCATTTCCTGGGCGCTCATACCCGGGCGGTACTTCTTCTGACAGAAGCGTAGGACCTCATTGCGGCCCCAGCCGCCGTCGGTGGTCTTGCCCATACCGGCGTTGGTGACGCCGTCGGACATGAGAATCAGCATGTCGTCCTCCCGAAGGTCGAAGGTACTCTCATGGATGACCTTTTCCTTCAGGGTAAAGGTAGAATAAGGGTAGGCCGTTACCTTACCGTTCCGAATCAGAATGGCGTCCGGATTGTCAAACTGATAGAGCAGCGCCTGGCGTCCCCTGATATCCAGCACCGTAAAGGTGGAATAGGCCAGATGCCGGACACTGCACACGGGCAGCGTATCGGCTACGGCGGCCACCGCGTCATAGATGGGCAGCTTTTTGATGATCATATGGCTGAGCATCCGGGCAGTCAGCGTGGAGAGAATGTTGGCCTTGACGCCGCTTCCCAGTCCGTCTGACAGCACCAGCACATGATCGGAATCATTTTCCATAATATCAAAATAATCGCCGCAGATGGTTTCCCGTTTTTTATTGAGGCTTACCCAGCCGAAATCCGTCACCAGTCCGTCGAAGGACACGTTCAGCCTATAGTTTCCGTCTTTATTCATCGCGATCCTCGTCCTCTCTGAGAATGGTACGCTTCAGCTGCTCCACGGCCACCTTGGTGTCCGCGGCGGTCTCCCCCAGGAGGCTTGCGATCTGGTGCACCAGCTTCAGCTGCTCCGAGGCCAGCTTGTCAGCCATGGCGGCCGCGTTGTTCTGGGCCTTCCGGATACGCTGCTTTTCTTCTATCTCCCGGGTGATATCCTTCATGACGCAGAGAATCAGCTGATTCTTCCGGTCATTGGCCAGGGTGCGCTCCAGATAGATATCCCGATCCTCCAGATAAATCTGATCGTGGGACATATTTTTATCGAAGGAAATCATATTGATCAGGGTGTAATCATCCATCAGATCAGACACGGTCTCGCCGATCAGCGTACGCTTATGGAGCGGGTCGAACAGATCCTTCGCGGCCTGGTTCATATGAATGACCTTCAGCTGATAATCCACGGTCACCAGGATACCGGGCATCACGTTGATGATTTTGTTGGAGTAGCTCTCCTGGCGCTCCCGCATAAAGGGCACGCACATGGAGATCTCGGCCTTGCCGGCCAGTACGGCCCTGGCCTTTTCACGGCAGGTATTGTAGCCGCAGGCCCCGCAGTTCAGCTCGTCCTCCGGCGTAAATTTTCCCATCTGGGCCAGTACCTTTTTAATATCTTCTTCGGAGGCTTCCGCCTCCTGCTGCCGCAGTACGAAAGTATCATAGTGACGACTGACGTCGGTCAGGGACTGCGCCGAAAAATCGTCCCGTTTATAATTGGAAATGCCTTTGTACAGGGACGCGTTCTGCAGACGGATCAGGCCGTGGAGCAGTCCGGTCTTCGTCCGTCGGAAAGAAGGACCGCCGATGCAGCCGTTGGGACAGGCGTTCAGTTCCAGAAAACAGTTGGAATAACTGTCCGGATCCGCCATAAATTCATTCAGAATCTGCTTGCAGCTGTCGATCCCGCAGGCGGGAAGATAGCGCTGGTGAACGGATGGATGCATGGCCATGGTAAAGCCGCCGGACATGGCCATAATGCGGGAAAGCCGGATATCCCGGTCCGCGTCCGGGGGTGCGCTTGACGGGGCGGCCACCTGCACCTGAACAGCAGTCAGCCATTCCTGCAGCTCGCTGAAGGTGATGACATAATCCACATAGTTGTCCGCCTCCCGCATCTGGGCCAGGCCGGAGATACAGGGGGAGACAGAAAGAATCCGCGCGTCGGGATACTGTTCCTTCAGATAACGGGCGTGGGCCTGCATCACGGACAGAACCGGAGCCAGATAGGGAACCAGATCCGGATAACGCTTCTGGACCAGCTGTACGATGACCGGGCAGTTGGAGGAAATGGTGGGCGTCTCCTGGGCCCGTTCCTCCACCAGGTCCTCATAAGCGGTCTTGACCAGATACGCCCCGGCGGCTGCGTCGAAGGCGTCGGACAGACCGAGCTTTTTCAGGGCTTCGGTCAGGGCCGGCAGGCTGTCAGTTCCGAATTCCGCCACATAGGCCGGGTGGAGAGAGGCGATGACCTGTCCGCCGTTTCGGATGAAATCATACACCCTGGGTATCATATTTAATTCTTCCTTGGCGTTCTGGGGACAGACCAGAGTGCATTTCTCACAGAGGATGCACTGATCCTCCAGAATCTGTGCCTGATGGTTGATGACCCGGATGGCCTTGACCGGGCAGTTCCGGACGCATTTATAGCAGTTTCTGCAGTGTACTTTTTTAAATTGTAGAAATGAGGTGTCGGCGTATACCGAAGGCATAGAATAAAACCTGCCTTTCTTAAAATTTATATTTAAAATGGGAATAATTTACAAATTTATTTTTCCTAAAAGAAGATGGCCGGCTTCGTTCCGGCGAACAGCTTCATCCGATCCCGCCTTGCCGCGCAGACCAGCGTAAGCCCGTATTCTTTCGCCAGCGCGATGGCCTCCGCCGTGGGCGAAGCCTTGCTTGCGAGAATGGGAATTCCGGCCCGGATAGCTTTCATGGCCATATCGGTGGGAATCCGGCCGCTGGAATAGACGATACACTCTGTGAGCGGGATGTCATGGCGCAGGGCGTAACCGATGACCTTGTCCAGGGCGTTGTGCCGGCCGATATCCTCGCACTGGAACAGAAGCTGGCCGTCCTTTGCCAGAAAACAGCTGTGGGTGGCCCAGGTCTGTCCGTGGAGGGGCATACCCGCGTGGAAGCGGTCGGCCAGGTCAAAGACCTGCTCTGCCTTCCAGGAAATGGGAGTCACCGGCTTTACCGGCTTCCCGGTCAGAAAATAATCGTTTAAAATGTGATTCCCGGTGCAGCAGGAGGGCGTAAGCTCTGTGAAGGGCTCCCGAGAAGCGCCGCCATCCAAAGCAACACGTCCTGCCTGCGGATGGCTGTCGGCTACGGTGGCTTGCAGCGTCTCGTTTTCACCCTTATTTCCACGCAGTATCACCCGTGCCCGCAGCCCGTGTTCACAGATATAGATCTGTTCTACATCGGAAGCGTCCTCCAGGATTCCCTCGGTCAGAAGGCGGCCCAGCACCAGCTCAGTCAGATACTGGGGAATACAGACCAGCTTCATGGTCAGTCGATCGTTGAGATAGACGTCCAGAATATGCTCTGTGAGAACCGGTTCGGATTCGGTATGACAGTCGCCGTCCCGGCTGATATAGGTATAGGTTTCCGCGGAAAGAAGCGGAAGCTTGTCGTATAATTCATTGATATACATGGGATGTTGTACTCCTGAATGATGTGGGCTTTTTTTGCCCCGTTTCCATTATACATGGGGACTTAGGGCGTGTCAAACCTGTGATTGTGAAAAAGTACCAGAAAATTAAAAAAATAAATTGTCTAATTTGTAACAAGTGTTGATCTGCGGGCCAAGATCAGGTACCATAGAAGACAGAGAATTTGGTGGCTGTCCGCTTTGGAAAAAGCAGATGGCAGAATAAGGGAGGAACGATAGCATGGGCAGGATCATGGCAGTAAATATCAGCGAGAAGAAGGGAACGCAGAAGAAAAACGTGCATTCCGCGAAGCTTATCGAGGACTGGGGTATCGAAAACGACGCCCACGCAGGCAAATGGCACCGCCAGGTGAGCCTGTTATCCTATGAAAAGATCGAGGACTTCAAGGCAAAAGGAGCGCCGGTGGACGAGGGCGCCTTCGGGGAGAATCTGATCGTCAGGGGGATCGACTTAAAGCACCTGCCCGTGGGCACGAGACTGCAGTGCGGCGACGTGCTTCTGGAGGTAACCCAGATCGGGAAGCAGTGCCACAGCGGCTGCGAGATCTACAAGATTATGGGCGACTGTATTATGCCGAGAGAAGGCATTTTCACAAAAGTATTGAAGGGCGGCGTCATTTCCGAAGGGGACGAGATAAACGTGGTGAAGCGACCCATGCGTGCAGCGGTTCTGACCTCCAGTGATTCCGGCTACGCAGGAGAACGGGAGGATATAAGCGGCCCGGCTATCAAAGAGATGCTGGAAAAAAATGGATACGAGGTGGTTCATACGATTCTCCTGCCGGACGACCGGGAGATGCTGGCCAAAGAGATGGCGCGCATCGCAGATGAGTATGTGGCGGAATTGCTTCTGACCACCGGCGGCACGGGCTTTTCACCCCGGGACTGTATGCCGGAGGCTACCATGGATATCGCGGAGCGGATGGTGCCGGGTATTCCCGAAGCCATGCGGGCCTACAGCATGACTATCACCCCCAGAGCCATGCTGAGCCGGGCGGCGGCCTGTATCCGGAAGAACACGCTCATCATCAACCTGCCGGGCAGCCCCAAGGCAGTGAAGGAGTCTTTGGGCTACATTCTGCCCTCTCTTCAGCACGGTCTGGAGATCCTGACCGGAGAGGCTGCCAACTGTGCCAGAAAATAAGCGCCTGGGAGCGGGCGTTTCCATGGTGGTGCTGGCCGGGGGAAGGAGCAGCCGCATGGGAAGCGACAAATGCGATCTGAAGATAGAAAAAAGTACCTTTCTGGAGTGGCAGATTGAAAAGGGCAGGGCGCTTGGAATCACAGATATCCAGGTGTCCGGCTATCACGGGGCAGCCTGCAGCGTTCCGGTAACGCCGGACCGGTTTCCGGGAAAAGGGCCTCTGGGCGGTCTTGAAAGCTGCTTCCGGCGGGCCAGGGAGGAGCAGGTGCTGGTGCTGGGCGTAGACATACCGCTGGTTCCGGCAGAGGAGCTGGAAAGACTGGTGATCCAAAGCCGGGAAAAGCAGAAAAAGGCGGTGATTCTCAGGCACAGGGGAAAGGAAGAGCCCCTGGCAGGCGTCTACGACCGGGATCTGGCAGATGAAATGCTGGCAGAGATCCGGGAGCGCAAGGGCTCGGTTTTCGCGTTCCTGAACCGGATCGGCTACGATATCTGTGAAAGCACCGCGCCGGAGGAGAGCTTTGCCAATATCAACCGCCCGGAGGATTATCATCGGAGGATTGTGTAAAAAAGTTAGTGATAAGTAACCGATATGTTTTAGAAAACAGGACGATTGCACAAAAATGACAAAAAAGTAACGGAGATAATTGTTGATTTTATACAAAAATGGCTGTATACTGTTAGTGTATTATCAGAACGGTTACAGCTGTTTTGTAGTTGGGTGAAACTAATGTAAGGAGGGTAAATATAGTATGCTTGATCAGTCCTATTACGCAAAAGCGGATGAGATCATGGATCAGTACGGCAGAAAGCCGGCTTCACTGATTCCGATTATGCAGGAGATTCAGGGAGCTTACCGTTATCTGCCCGGAGAGCTGCTGAGTTATGTGGCAGACAAGATCGGGGTGACGGAGGCCAAGGCTTTCAGCGTGGCGACGTTCTATGAGAACTTTTCCTTCGACGCAAAGGGAAAGTATGTTATCAAGGTATGTGACGGAACAGCCTGTCATGTGCGGAAATCCATGCCGGTACTGGAGGCCCTGTATGAGAAGCTGGGCTTAAGCAAGACCAAGAAGACCACGGACGATATGATGTTCACCGTAGAGACCGTGTCCTGCCTGGGCGCCTGCGGACTTGCTCCCACCATGATGGTAAATGAAGAAGTGTATCCCTGTATGACGCCGGAAAAGGCGGCAGCAGTGATTGACCAGTTAAGAGGAGGTGCCGGAATTGATCCAGAATAAAGAACAGTTACAGCAGCTTCACGAGGAAGCGGTGAAAGAGCTTAATTCCTACGACTGCCGGATTCTTGTCTGTTCCGGTACAGGCTGTATCGCCACCGGTTCCAATAAAATTTATGAGAAATTCCTGGAGATTACCAAGGATGCGCCGGGCGTGACCCTGGAGTTCGCTCCCCACGATGAGAAGGAACATTTGGGCGTGAAGAAGACCGGCTGTCAGGGCGTCTGCGAGCTGGGCCCCCTGGTCCGGATCCAGAAGGGGCAGGATGTGGTTCAGTATGTGAAGGTACAGCTGGATGACTGTGCCGAGATTTTTGAAAAGAGCGTTCTGGGCAATGAAGTGGTGGAACGTCTGCTGTACCAGAAGGGCGGCAAGGTCTGCAAAGGGCCGGACGACATTCCGTTCATCGCGAAGCAGACCCGTATCGTACTGAAGAACTGCGGTAAGTTCGATGCGGAATCCTTAAGAGAATACATAGCCAGCGGCGGTTTTGCGGCACTTCAGAAGGCCATGTTCGAGATGACGCCGGATCAGGTCATTGAGGAAGTGGATCAGTCCGGACTGCGTGGCCGTGGTGGCGGTGGCTTCCCGGCAGGTAAGAAGTGGATTCAGGTGGCCCGTCAGGCCGACCCGGTTCACTATGTGGTATGTAACGGCGACGAGGGCGACCCGGGAGCATTCATGGACGGATCCGTTATGGAGGGTGATCCCTACCGTCTGATCGAGGGTATGATGCTGGCAGCTTACGCGGTGCGTGCTGAGAATGGTTACATCTACGTGCGTGCCGAGTATCCGAACTCCGTAGCGAGACTGAAGCATGCCATTGCCGTACTGGAGGAAAATGGACTCTTAGGCGAGAATATTCTCGGCACCGGCTTCAATTTCCATATGCACATTAATAAGGGAGCGGGCGCTTTCGTATGCGGCGAGGGTTCAGCCCTGACAGCTTCCATCGAGGGAAGCCGCGGCATGCCCCGTGTAAAACCGCCCCGTACAGTAGAACAGGGCCTGTGGGCGAAGCCTACCGTTCTGAATAACGTAGAGACCTATGCGAACGTTCCGGAGATCGTGCTGAAGGGCCATGAGTGGTATCGCAGCATCGGTACAGAAGGAAGCCCGGGAACCAAGACCTTCTCCCTGACCGGCAGCATCGAGAATACCGGTCTTATCGAGGTGCCGATGGGAACAACCCTTCGTGAGATTATCTTTGATATCGGCGGCGGGCTGAAATCCGGCGCAGCCTTCAAGGCAGTTCAGATCGGCGGGCCTTCCGGCGGCTGTCTGACCGAGAAGCATCTGGATGTGCCTCTGGATTTCGATTCGGTGAAGAAATACGGCGCTATCGTGGGATCCGGCGGACTGGTTGTTATGGATGAGAATACCTGTATGGTAGAGGTTGCCCGGTTCTTTATGGGCTTCACCCAGAGAGAGTCCTGCGGAAAATGCGGTCCCTGCCGTATCGGAACCAAGCGTATGCTGGAACTGCTGGAAAAGATTGTAGATGGTAAGGGTGAGATGGAAGATCTGGAGAAGCTGGAAGACCTGGGACACTTCGTAAAAGACCGGTCTCTGTGCGGTCTGGGAAAGAGTGCGCCGCTTCCGGTCTTAAGTACCATTCAGAACTTCCGGGACGAGTATATCGAGCACATCGTAGACAAGAAGTGCGCGGCCCACGTATGTAAATCCATGCGTGTATACGAGATTGATCCTGACAAGTGTAAGGGTTGTACCAAGTGTGCCCGCAACTGTCCGGTGAACGCCATTACCGGTGAGCGGAAAGCGCCTCATGTCATTGATAATTCCAAGTGTATCAAGTGCGGAACCTGTCTGGAGAACTGTGCCTTTGATGCGGTCATTTTGAAATAGTATTACTGTGAACGTAGTGAACAGTAATAAAAGGAGGATGGATATGATTCATTTGACGATAGATGGAATCCCTGTAGAAGTGGAAAAGGGTACCACGATTCTGCAGGCCGCCAAGCAGATAGGCGTAAAGATTCCGACCCTTTGTTATCTGGAAAATGTACTGCCCGACGGTTCCTGCCGACTCTGCGTCGTGGAAGTAACCAACAATGGCAGAACAAAGTTTGATACCGCCTGTACCTTACGCTGCTCCGAGGGCGATGAAGTACAGACCATGTCTGAGAAGGTTGTAAAATACAGAAAAGAGACCCTGGATCTCTTACTGTCCGATCATCGGGTACACTGCTTTTCCTGCGAAGCCAACGGCGACTGCAAGCTGCAGGATTACTGCTTCGAGTACGGCGTAGAGAAGACCAGCTTCCCGGGCGAGATGAACAACGCACCCATTGATGACACGAATAAGTTCTTTACCTACGATCCGAGCCTGTGTATCTTATGCCACAGATGTGTAAATACCTGTAAGGAGATCGTGGGACGCGGAGCCATCGACACTATGAACCGTGGTTTCCAGTCTGTTATCGGCGCTCACTATAAGAATACCTGGAATGAGGGCATCTGCGAGTCCTGCGGTAACTGCGTACAGGCATGTCCGACAGGCGCTCTGACCATGAAGCGGAGAAAGAAATACCGTCCGTATCAGGTGGAGAAGAAGGTTCTGACAACCTGTCCCCACTGCGCGACCGGCTGCCAGTATTACGTACTGGTGAAGGATGGCAAGGTCGTAGATACCGAGGCTTATGACGGACCGTCCAATAAGGGACTGCTCTGTGTCAAGGGACGCAGCGGCTCCTTCGACTTCGCCCAGTCGCCTGAGCGTATCAAGTACCCGTTGATCAAGAACCATGAGACCGGCGAGTTCGAGCGCGCCACCTGGGATGAGGCTCTGGACCTGGTAGCTTCCAAGTTCATGGAGATCAAGAAGCAGTACGGCCCGGATTCCCTGGCTGGTTTTGCCTGCTCCAGATCCCCCAACGAGGACATTTATATGGTACAGAAGATGGTTCGTACCTGCTTCGGTACCAACAATACCGATAACTGTGCCCGCGTCTGCCACTCAGCGTCCGTAGCAGGTCTGTATATGACCCTGGGATCCGGCGCCATGACAAACCCCATCGAGGATATCACCAAGAATGCGGACGTCATCATGCTGGTAGGCTCCAACCCGGAGGAAGCCCATCCGGTAGTCGGCATGCAGATCCGTCAGGCAGTGAAGAGAGGCTGTAAGCTTATCGTCGTAGATCCCAGAGATATCGGACTGGCGAAGAAAGCAGACATCCATCTGAAGTTAAAGCCGGGTACCAACGTAGCCTTTGCGAACGGCATCATGCATGTGATCATTGAGGAAGGCCTGCAGGATGACAAATTTATCGCAGAGCGTACCGAGGGCTATGAGAAGATCAAAGAGATCGTAAAGGAATATACACCGGAGAAGGTGGCAGAAATCTGTCACATCGATCCGGATGATTTGAGAAAAGCAGCCATCATGTACGCGAAGGCTGACCGCGCGCCGATTATCTATTGTCTGGGCGTTACCGAGCATTCCACCGGTACCGAGGGCGTTATGTCCATGTCCAACATGGCTATGTTAGTCGGCAAGCTGGGTCGTCCGGGCTGCGGCGTGAACCCGCTCCGTGGACAGAACAACGTACAGGGAGCCTGTGACATGGGTGCTTCCCCCACAGATTTCCCGGGCTACCAGAAGGTTGCCGCGACCGGCGTGGTAGAGAAGTTTGAGAAGGCCTGGGGCGTTCCGCTGAACCACAATGTGGGAACCCACGCAACCGACGTATTCCCCAAGGCGATCACCAAGGAGATCCGCGGCCTGTATATTTACGGCGAGGATCCTGTGGTGACCGACCCGGATACCTCCCATATCATCAAAGCCCTGAAGAGTCTGGATTTCTTCGTATTGCAGGAGCTCTTTATGACAGAGACCGCCCAGTATGCAGACGTCATTCTGCCGGGCGTCAGCTACCTGGAGAAGGAAGGAACCTTCACCAATACGGAGCGCCGTGTACAGAGAGTCCGTAAGGCCATCACCGTACCGGGCGAGATGCGTCTGGATACCGATATCATCATCGACCTGATGAACCGTATGGGGTATCCGCAGCCCCACCTGACTTCCGCAGAGATCATGGACGAAATCGCTTCCGTGACACCCAGCTTCGGCGGCATCAGCCATGCCCGCCTGGACAGCGAAGAGGTGGGCGGCAAAGGCTTACAGTGGCCCTGCCCGACCAAGGATCACCCGGGCACCCCGATTATGCATGTGGGCAAGTTTTCGAGAGGCCTTGGCTGGTTCTACCCGGCTGAATATGTGCCTTCCGCAGAGCTTCCGGACGAGGAGTATCCGATCATCCTGATGACCGGACGTATCCTGTATCATTACACCACCCGTGCCATGACCGGCAAGACTCCGGAGCTCATGGAGATTGAAGGACATTCCTTTATCGAAATGAATATCGTGGACGCGGAAAAACTGGGGATCAGGAACGGCGACAAGGTGCGCGTATCCTCCAGACGAGGCAGCATCGAATCCACCGCCCGTGTGGGAACCAAGACCTCTCCGGGCGAGAGCTGGATGCCTTTCCACTTCCCGGATGGCAACGCAAACTGGCTGACCAACGCGGCTCTCGATAAGTACGCGAGAATCCCCGAGTACAAGGTCTGCGCGATTAAGATTGAGAAAGCATAAAGTGTTATAGAAATGCATCAGAGACGGGCCGGGCGGCGGAAGCTGCCCGGCCCGTTTTTGGTCAGGAAAATTGCGGAAGAAATAGATTTCCTGCTTTCAAATACGCCGCATTTATGCTATAGTTATATACAGCGCCGCAGTGCGCGATAATTTGCGCAGGCAGAGGAGAGAAAAAGTTATGCCGATTAAAGTACAGAGTGATTTGCCGGTTAGGGCAATTTTGGAGCAGGAAAATATTTTCGTTATGGATGAGACGCGGGCGCTCAATCAGAATATCCGTCCGCTGAAGATAGGCATCCTGAATCTGATGCCGCTTAAAGAGGACACAGAGCTTCAGATCCTGCGTTCTCTGTCCAATACACCGCTGCAGCTGGATATTACCTTTATCACAGTCAGCAGCCATGAATCCAAGAATACAGCCCAGAGCCACATTAACAAGTTCTATGAGCCATTCTGCGAGGTGAAAAAGCGCCGTTTCGACGGCTTGATTATCACCGGCGCGCCGGTGGAGCAGATGGAATTTGAAGAAGTAGATTACTGGAATGAGCTGGTCGAGATTATGGACTGGGCCGACGCCCATGTTACATCCACCTTCTTTATCTGCTGGGGAGCACAGGCAGCCATGTATCATTTCTATGGCCTGAAGAAGCGTCTGTTGCCCCAGAAGCTGTTCGGACTCTACCGCCACAAGGTGGAGAACCGTAAAGAGCCGTTGATCAGAGGCTTTGACGATGAGTTTTACGCCCCCCATTCCCGTCATACCACCGTGGACGCGGAGGAAATCCGTGCCTGCAGTGATCTGACTATTCTGGCCGAATCTGATGAGGCCGGCGTTTTCATCGCCATGGCGGAGGAAGGCCGCAAGATTTTTGTATTCGGTCATCCCGAGTACGACCGTCTAACCCTGGAGAAGGAATATGTCAGAGATAAGAATAAAGGTCTGGACATCCAGGTGCCGAAGAACTATTTCCCTGACGACAATAGCGACAACCGTCCGCTGCTCATGTGGAGAGCCCATGCGAATACACTGTATACAAACTGGATCAATTACTACGTATATCAGAATACGCCTTACGTGTGGGATGATGAGGAGTAGAAGGCACGGAAAATAAAATAAGAGACTATGAAAAGCGACAGCCGCGCAATCATCACTGCCAGATGATTGCGCGGCTGCCCTTTTATTTACTGGAAATCAGTTATAGGAAAATCATTTACTGTATCGGCTCAAAGTCTACAGCTCCGTGCTTGCACAGCGGGCAGATGATATCCTCGGGGAGCTCGTCGCTCTCGTAGATGTAGCCGCAAATCTTGCAGACAAAGCCTTTCTTGCCTTCGGTCTGGGGCTTCGGCTTGACGTTCTGCTGATAGTAGTTGTAGGACATGGTCTCCCGGTCGCTGATGACGCGGGCTTCGGTCACGCTGCAGATGAACATGCCGTGGGTGCCCAGGTCCACATACTGCTCCACCTTCAGAGACATAAATGCGTTGATATACTGATCCAGAAATACGAGTCCATTTCCGGAACGGTTGATTTTCACGCCTGCAAATTTGTCCACGGTTCTTCCGGACTGGAAGCCAAACTGCTGGAAGATGGAGAAGGGCGCGTCCACGGACAGACAGTTGACGTTCAGGACGCCGGTCTGCCGGATGACATGGTGGGAATAGTTGGCTTTGTTGATATTCACAGCCACGCGGAAGGGGTTGTCAGTCAACTGGGTCACGGTATTGACGATGAGGCCGTTGTCCTTCTTGCCGTCGTTGGAGGTGACCACATAGAGGCCGTAGCCGATGCGGAAGAGGGCGGACATATCGTTCTTATTGGCGAGGGAATTATCCTTGGCAATGTATTCCTTGCAGAGCTCGTCGGTCATGGCCTCGATCTGTTTGTGGTTTTCAGACTTGACCGCGGACCAGATATGGACGGAGTTCTTGAGCCAGTTGATTTTCTTGCATTTGCCCAGCATTTCCTTCATGATTTTGGCAGCCAGCGGCGCCCAGGTACCATTTTCGATGAGACCTACGGTACGGTTCTGGAAATTGTGCTCCACCAGGCGTGTAATATAATCGTGCATGAACGGATAGATGCTGGCGTTATAGGTGGTGGTGGCCAGGATCAGCTTGGAGTAGCGGAAAGCGTCGCTGAGGGCCCGGGACATGTCGTCTCTGGCCAGGTCATAGACGACCACCTTCGGACAGCCTTTGCTTCGCAGCTCATCAGCCAGGGCGGAGACAGCCGCTTTGGTATGTCCGTATACGGAGGTGTAAGCGATGACGATACCGTCTTCCTCCGGCGTGTAGGAGGACCAGGTATCATAGAGGCCGATGTAATGTCCCAGATTTTCATTCAGAACCGGGCCATGTAAGGGGCAGATGATTTCGATATCCAGGGTGGCTGCCACCTTCAGAAGGTTCTGCACCTGTACGCCGTATTTGCCGACGATGCCGATGAAGTATCTTCTTGCCTCATCGTCCCAGGGCTCGGTTACGTCCAGAGCGCCGAATTTGCCGAAGCCGTCGGCGGAGAAGAGTACTTTTTCGGTGCTGTCATAGGTCACCATAACCTCCGGCCAGTGCACCATGGGCGCGAACACGAAGGTCAGCTGATGATAGCCGAGGGACAGGGTGCCGCCATTGCCCATCTCGATTTTCTGGCCCTCCAGGTCAAGCTCGAAAAAGTTGTCGATCATGTTGAAGGCCTTCGCGGTAGCGACTACAGTGGTATCGGGATATACCTTCAGAAAATTGGCGATATTGGCTGCGTGGTCCGGCTCCATGTGCTGGACGATCAGATAATCCGGCTTCCGGTTCTCCAGTACCTGCTGGATATTGTCGAGCCACTGATGGGTGAAATTGGCGTCCACGGTGTCCATCACCGCGATTTTCTCGTCCAGGATTACGTAAGAATTATAGGACATGCCGTTTGGCACCTTGTACTGGCCTTCGAAAAGATCCACCTGGTGGTCGTTTACGCCTACATATTTGATGGTATCGGTCACTTTCATAGTTCGTTCCTCCTGTTTTCCGGTAGATGTGTTTCTGTTCTTTGTTTGTTAAAATAATAACAGAACCTGGAAAATAAATCTGTTGCAAAAGTCACATAAAGTGAATTTGGTAAGAAAAAATATGATATAATGTGTGGAAAGAAATATATCTGTAGGAGTGATGAACGACCAAGGCAATCCTGAAGGCTACGAGACACTCCCAGATGTCATACAAAGTGAAACAAGTGTATCCAAAGGGCATAGATAGAAGGAGAGGACAGTATGTCACAAGTTACATTATTTACAGATATTTTACCCGAAGAGCAGGAAAGAATGCGCGTCTGTTTCCAGGCCAGGGAGGTAAGCTTCCATAACCACGAAATCATATTTGCATATTCCAACACCATGAATAAAATTGGCTTGATTCTTTCCGGCCGGGCCGTCCTGTATTACTGCGATGAAGAGGGAAATCAGTATATGATTGACGAACTGAAAAAGGACGCGGTGTTCGGAGAACCCTTTCTGCTTCCTGCAGATTCCCGGAATTATTACGTGCAGGCTGAGGAAGAGACGCGGGTCATGTTCATCGACTACGCCCATGTGATCAAGCGCTGCGAGAACGCCTGCTGGCACCACAGCCAGCTGGTCAGCAACCTGCTCCAGATGATTGCCCTGCAGTCCAGGCAGCAGGTGCAGCGGATCTACGTCCTCTCCAGAACCACTACCCGGAAGAAGCTTCTGGCCTATCTGGAAAGTCTTTCTGAGGAGCTGCACAGCCGGAAGATCCGGATTCCCATGTCCTATACGGAGCTGGCCCAGTATCTCAGCGTGGATCGAAGCGCCATGACGAGGGAAATGAAGAGCCTGGAGAATGAGGGAATGCTGGCAAAGGATGGGCGGACGGTCTGTCTGAAATGGTAAAAAGAATGGAAACCATACCCAAAATATAAAATTTGTGTTATAATATAACACTAAATGACATCTGGAGGGGGAAGGTAGAAAGTGTCCTTAAAAGTAAGGGAAATATTGGAGTTGGCTGAGACGAAGGGATGCTCACTGGCAGCCGGAAAGGGCGGGCTTGACCGTGTAGTCCGTTTTGTTGACTGTATGGAAATACCGGATATGAAAGCGTGGATGCGGCCGAATGTCTTCTATATTACAACCGGATATACCTATAGCAATTCAGAGGAAGAAATTATCCAGTTAATCCGAGATTTGTACGATGCCAAGGCGGCAGCCCTGGCGACAAAATATAAATACATCGGCTGTTCCCTGGATGCGGCTATAAAGGTGGCCGACGAATTGCAGTTTCCGCTGATTCTGTGGCCGGAGGATCTTCCTTTTATAGAGATGAATTATCTTGTAATGGAGGCGCTTATCAAGTCGCAGAATAATCTGATGGATTCCATGCAGTCCCAGATTAAACGATATAACCAGCGGGAAATGGATCAGAGGTTATTTGTGGATCTTCTGACCGGCAATATCGCCCACGACGAGGAAGAAAATTACAGGATCAAGGAACAGAGGTGGCCCCTGCCGCCTTATCAGATTATTTATATTGAGGTTGACCGGATCAAGCAGAAGCTGCATGAGCTTCGGGAGGAGGAAGCCCAGGAGCGGATTGAAAAGATAGAAAATCTGATAAGGGAGGCCTTTACCGGGGAGCAGGTGGTTGTCCTGTCCAACAACGGCACCTTTCAATGTATCCTGAAGCGGACCGGGGACAAGGAGATCGGGGCGGATTATTTTGAAGCCATACAGAGTGAGATCTGTGAAAAAACAGGATACAGGGCGACCATAGGCGTGTCGAGGGCGGAGGATACTTATAAAAGATTCGGACAGGCCTATCAGGACGCAAGGGACGCGGTGGAAATCGCCGTATGTCAGAACCTGGAGTCCAGGGTGCTCTGTATCGAAGACGCCGGTTTCTGGAAAATTTTGAAAAAAATCAGCAAGCAGGATATGTGCCGGGAATTTGTGGAAGAAAAGCTGAACGCGTTTATTGAATACGATCAGGAGAATGAGAGAGAGCTTCTGGAGACGCTGGAGGCTCTGGTCAACAATCTGGGAGCCAGGAATGTGACGGCAAACGCGCTGCATTTACATCGGAATACGCTGATGTACCGGATTAAGAAGATTGAAAATCAGACAGGCTATGACTTGTCTGATCCCAACAGCATCCTGGAGCTTGCGTTTGCGCTCCGGATTATGAAATTTATGAAATAAAGGGCAGATGAAAAAACTCCGTCGAAATGTATAGATTATCATTTGCAAGTGAGAACCGTTGTGCATGGTGCATAAAAAACAGGGGTTTTATGGTGCGCAGGGAGCGTCGACATGAAAAGGAGGCAGTGCTATACTAAAAATAGCGAGAGCTGAATGATCTTTTGGAAACCTGGATCCCATGGTACTGGAGGTTTCGGAAGATTATTTTACTGAAACGGAGGAAAAAGATGTGAAACAGAGAACGGGTACTGTAAATTGTATGATTGTAACGCTTATCCTTTGCATTATTGCGGAGCTGATTGGACCGTTGCAATTCAAGGTGATGGGAGTCGATGTAAAGATCCTGACCATGATTTGGGTTATCATTATGGGAATTTTATTATCCCCCTCACTTCTGGGAAAAGTAATCCCGCCGCTTAAGAAAGTTATCGGCCATGCTGAGATCAGCCGTGCACCCTACTTACTGTCCCTGACCTTATACCCCCTGGGCATCATGTTCGGTATCAGTGCAGGACCGAAGGTCGGAATCGTGCTTCAGGCAGGTCCGGCTCTGCTGCTGCAGGAGTTGGGTAACCTGGCAACTATGCTGATTGCGCTGCCCTTAGGTCTGCTGATTGGACTGGGAAGAAGTGCGGTTGGTGGAACCTTCTCCCTGTGTCGTGATACCGCGCTGGGAATTATCGGAGATAAGTACGGTCTGGAGTCCAGAGAAGGTATGGGAACTCTGGGAACCTACATCAGCGGAAGTGTATTCGGAACCTTATTCTACTCTTTCCTGGCACCCGTCGGCCTGCTTCTGGGATTCCACCCCTTCGCACTGGCTATGGCGTCCGGAATGGGAAGTGCGTCCATGATGAACGCAGCTACCGCTGCCCTTACCAGTGCTGCCCCGGCTATGTACTCTGAGCAGATTCTCGCATATTCAGCAACCAGTGGACTTCTGACTGCTGTAACAGGTGTGTATGTTGAGATGTTCGTGGCATTACCGCTGGCTAACTGGTATTATAAGCGCATAAATCCGGGTATCGAGCGCTTTAGACAGAGAGTATTTAAGAAAGCACCGGAGGGAGAGGTATAAAATGGAAGCTGCAAAGGAAAAATCACTGCTTGAAACTATTTTAGAGCAGATTAAAATTATTGTCGTTATTTATGGAATCGTCATTGTGGTTCATATGGTTTCTATGGGAACCCCGCTTCCGGGTCTGCTGAAGTCAACCGTAGTAAGCTTTATCATGGTTGCAATCGCAATCGTTCTGAAGAACGTGGTAAAGAAACCGAATCTTCCGGGATTTGCGTGGGCTACCCTGGTGGCATTTGTTTTAACACTGCCGATCTCCCCGCTTTCCGATACGATCGTTGAGTTGATGAGCGCATACAGCTTCGGTCTGGTGGGAATCCCGCTGCTGAGCTTCGCGGGAATCGCGGTAGGAGAGCAGCTGGAGGTATTCAGGAAGCTGAGCTGGAAGATTGTAATTATTTCTTTCGTAGTTATGGCGTCTACCTATTTTGGTTCCGCAGCAATTTCCAATATTATTCTGGCTGCAAAGGGACTGATTTAATATAACATTTTTTGAAATTTTGAACAGTAACAGGAAATCCTGCGAGGATTTCCTGTTATAATAAAATTCAAATGAAATGGAGAGAAGCATATGGAGACATTAGAGACATTAAAACAGGAAATCAGTACACTTGCAGATGCAAGACAGGAAGAGTTTGAGAAGGTATGCAGCTATATTTTTGAGAATCCGGAGCTGGCGTTCAAGGAATACAAGGCTCAGGAAGCACTCTGTAAGCTTCTGGAAAGCAATGGATTTGAAGTAAAACGTGGAATTTCTGAACTGCCCACCTCTTTTGAGGCAGTATATGATACCGGAAAACCGGGCAAGACCGTAGCTCTGATGGGAGAGTATGACTGTCTTCCGGAAATCGGACATGGCTGTGGCCATAACATCATCGGAACCTCTGCGGCAGGAGCCGGCATCGTATTAAAAGAGGTTATGGAAAAGCACGGAATTGGCGGCGTGTTAAAGGTATTAGGCACACCGGCTGAGGAAAAGGGAAGCGGAAAAGCTATCATGGTTCGTCACGGCGTATTTAAGGGAATCGACACAGCGCTTCTGATGCATCCGACCGAGGCGTCCATGCCGGATGATATTTCCTTCGCATGCGTTACCCTGGAGTTCACCTTCAAGGGAAGTCCTGCACATGCAGCAGCATTCCCGTGGAAGGGAGCAAATGCTCTGAGCGGCGTACAGCTGATGTTCCACGCAGTTGATATGATGAGACTGCATTTCAAGGATTTCAGCCGTGTACATGGAATCATCACCGAGGGTGGTACCGCGCACAATACCATAACTGCAGAGGCAAAGGCTGTATTTAACATCCGTGCTCTGGAGTATGAGTATATGATGGAGCTGGTTGACATCATTAAGGACTGCGCAAGGGGTGCTGCAATCGCTACCAGAACAGAGGTTGAAGTACAGCAGTTAGATGAGGTTGTCAAGGATATCCGCAACGATAAGAGAATGGTTGACTATGTACGTAAGAACATGGAGTTCATCGGCGAGGATTACATCGAGCGTGATCTGACCCAGGGTATCGGTTCTACAGACGTAGGAAACGTATCTCATGAGATTCCGACCATTCAGTTCTATGTAAGACTGAAAGAGAATGTGGGAACACATACCAAGGAATTTGCTGAGGCAGCAGGCGGAGAAGAAGGAAAGCGTACCTTACATCAGGCTGTAAAGCTGTTGGCGATGAGTGCGTTAGACGTATTTAACGAATATAACGAATAATCCAATCCAATAAAAAAGCAGCGCGTCCTGTGAAATGGGCGCGCTGCTTTTTTAAACCTTAAAATTTTAAAACCGATGGCTCAGGAAAAAATATCCTGCCGCCTGCAAAACCAGGATAGCCGGCATTCCGATTACAAAATACCAGTGCTTCGTTTTATGACGGAAGAACTGCATACCAGCGATGGCGCCGACGCTGCCACCCAAAAGAGCAGAGAGAAACAGGGTTTTTTCAGGAATCCGCCATTTGTGACGGCGGGCCCGTGATTTGTCGACGCCCATCAGGGCGAAGGCAAGGAGGTTGATAAGGAGCAGGTAAAGGATAACAGGTGTGGATAATTGCATAAGAGCCTCCTGAAAAGTACATTTTGATGATTTTAGAATACGGGATTTCCAGAGTTTCGTCAAGTCATGGACGGAAGACAACACAGCCTGAAGGAAGAGAAAGTAGATACAATTATAAAGAATCTGTAAAGAATCCTCCATTTCCGCTGGTTCCGGTTGACAAGAACAAAAGGGTTTCATATAATATTATCATTAAGCACTCGTGCGTATTTTAGAAGTGTATACAAAAAAGGAGAATTATATTTTATTATGGGTACATACCTTACCATTATGGTAGTCTGTCTGATACTGTCGAGCTTTTTTTCCGCTACGGAGACGGCCTTCTCGGCCATGAACACCACGAAGCTGAAGACGCTGGCAGAGAAGGGCAATAAGAACGCGGCGCTGGTCTGCAAGCTGGACGAGCAGTATAGCAGATTGATTTCCACAATTCTGATAGGCAATAACATCGTAAATATTGCCATGGCCTCTGTGGGAACCGTGCTGTTCACCCTGAAGTTCGGCGATATGGGCGCGACGCTTTCTACCATTGTGGTGACCATTGTAGTACTGATTTTCGGCGAGATATCCCCGAAGAGTATCGCCAATAACTGTCCGGAGCAGCTGGCCATGTTATCGGCACCTGTCGTGCAGTTCCTGATTTGGATTTTCCTGCCGCTGAACATTCTGTTTGTGGGCTGGCAGAAGCTGCTGACCAAGATCTTTCATCTGGAGTCCAGCTCCAAGATGTCCCAGGAGGAGCTTCTGACCCTGGTAAATGAGGTTCAGGAGGACGGCACCATTGACGAGGACGAGGGCGGTCTTCTCCGGAACGCCATCGAGTTCTCCGATCAGGAAGCCCGGGATATTCTGATTCACCGGACGGATCTGGCGGCTCTGCCGATCACGGCTACCAAGGAAGAGATCGCGGAAATGTTCACCGAGACCAAGTTCTCCCGTCTGCTGATTTACCGGGATACCATCGACGATATTCTGGGAACCATCCACCGGAAGGATTTCTATGTGGGGCGTGGAATTACGGAAAAGGAAGTGAAGGATATCATTTCCCCGGCTATCTATGTTCTGGAGAGCGAGCCTATCCGGATGATTCTGAAGAAGCAGCAGAAAGCCAAGACCCATGTGGCGGTCGTGGTGGACGAGTACGGCGGAACCTGTGGTATCGTGACCATGGAGGACATTCTGGAGGAGCTGGTAGGCGAGATCTGGGACGAGCATGAGGAAGCGGAAGTACTGTTGCGCCGGATAGCGCCGGACACTTATCTCATTGACGCATCTATGGATTTTGAGGAGTTTGCGGATTATTTTAAGCTGGACGAGGAGTCCGAGATGGTGTCGGTCAGCGGCTGGGTCATGGAGCAGTTTGGCCGGGTACCGGAGCAGGGCGACCAGCTCACCTATAAGGGCCTGGAAATCGAAGTAACGAAGGTCGGAAACCATCATGTGGATGAGATCCGGGTGAAACAGACAATAGTGGAAGACGGAGAGACTTCCGAGGAGAAATAAAATAAGTACGGGGAAGGAAAATGTTCACAGCCACGCTGCGAACAAAGTGAGTAAATATGTCTAACTGCACAATATGTCCCCGCGACTGCCGCGCCGATCGTGAAAACGGTCGGCGCGGTTTTTGCGGCGTGACCGGAAAAACCATCAAATGCGCCCGGGCGGCGCTGCATATGTGGGAGGAGCCCTGCATCTCCGGCGACGCCGGATCTGGCGCGGTCTTCTTCAGCGGCTGCCCTTTGCGCTGTGTCTACTGCCAGAACCGGGATATCGCCGGGGCAGAGCGGGGAATCGACATCACCGAAGAGCGGCTGGCCGAGATTTTTCTGGAGCTTGCGGGCAAGGGCGCGGCCAATATCAATCTGGTGACGCCCACCCATTACACGCCGCAGATCATCCGCGCGGTGGAAATGGCACGAAAGAGCGGCCTGACGATCCCACTTGTATACAATTGCAGCGGTTATGAGAAGGTTGATACCCTGAAGCTGTTGGAGGGCGTGGTAGATATCTATCTGACGGATTTCAAATATATGGATGTGGAGGCGGCGGAGCGCTACTCCCATGCGCCCGATTACCCGGAGGTGGCGAAAGCGGCTCTTCAGGAAATGGTGCGCCAGATCGGAGAACCGGTATTCGACGAAGCTGGCATGATGAAAAAGGGAGTCATCGTTCGTCACCTTCTTTTGCCGAATCATTTGAAAAACGCGAAAGGGGTAGTACAATATGTCTACGAGGCCTATGGGGATACAGTGTACTTAAGCCTGATGAACCAGTATACTCCCTTGCCCGGTCTGGAGCGATGGCCGGAAATCAACCGCCGCGTGACGAAGCGGGAATACGGGCGGCTGCTCGATTACACCCTGTCCCTGGGCGTGGAAAATGCCTTCATCCAGGAGGGGGAAACTGCGAAGGAAAGCTTCATTCCAGCTTTCGATTGCGAGGGCGTCCTGCCGGAGAAGCCCGTATAAAATGTAACAAAAGAATCCGGCAGAATGTGATTTTTAACAAAAGAAATAAACGAAAAGTGACAAAGATTCACTAAAAAGTGTTAATTTGGGCACATAAATGTAACAAAAAGGGAGCGGTTTGCAAATTTTGCTGGCCGTTCCCCTTTTTATGTTTTGAATCGACGATTCGAGTTGGCTTATACGCTCAATCTTTTGTACAATTCGACGGAGGAATTGTTTTTTTTTTTTTTCTTTTATAGAATGTGTATATTGTTATTGATAAAGGATTTTCCGGCATTGGTAACAACGATAAAACCGAGAAGGGAGGGCGAAAAAAGAGTGAGTGGAATGAAAAAAGTGCTGATACTGGGAAGCGTCATACTGGCCATGTGCGGCGTGACATCCTGCGGTTCTGCAAAGCAGGAGACCGGCGAAGAAACGGCTGCCGAAACAGCAGTTTCTGAGACGGAAACAGGGGAGGATAGTGAGAACGGTACCGAAAGGGAAGAGATCGGGACAGAGGAAAGCACGCAATCAGGACAGATTATCAGCATTTCTATGGCAGAAATGGAAGAGAAGCTGAACGCAGGGGAGACCTTTCTGGTATCCTTTGTGACAATCGAGTGCCCATACTGTCAGGAATTCCACAGCATGCTTGTGGACTACGTCGAAACCCATGCGGTAACCATGTATCAGGTTATCCTGGACTACGAGGAAACGTCTGAGGAAGAGAACAGAGCGCGGATTGCGGAGCTGTTCCCGGAATTCAATACGGTTCCCGGAGTCTTCTATGTGGTAGACGGCGAGGACGGAAGCTACCTGGACACCTATCATCTGGGCGTCGGCGAGACGGCTTTTGACGATTGGGTTCAGGAAAATGAAATCGAAGCAAAGTAAACAAAAAATTTATGAGGGAAATTATGATTAAGAAGAAAAAAATGAGCAGCAAGTTCTTATCTATCGTACTTGCAGCAGCAATGGTGGCAGGCATCGCGCCCCAGTTTCCCGCATCGACTGTAGAAGCAGCCTTTAACGGCCCGTTGTCTTCTGTAAAGTCAGCGAGAGCAAACGACAATGTGGTAGAAGTAAGCTTCAACAATGGTGATGTAAAGGGAAAAATCACGTTTCTCGAGGACGGGATCTTCCGTTACAATGTAGATCCGAGCGGAAAGTTCTCAGAATATGCGACCGTAAACAACGCAGCAGACACAGCGAAGATTCCACAGTATCCGGATTCTTCCGATAAGTACAGCCACCCGAAGGCGAAAGTATCCGATGAGAATGGAAATATTGTAATCGCAGCTGGTAAGACAAAGATTACATTTGATAAAGATACCGCAAAAATGACCGTAGCTTACAACGACAATGTTGTAATGCAGGAGAGCGCACCGCTTTCTCTCGGAACCAAGACCACACAGAGCCTGGTTAAGAACAGCGGCGAGAACTTCTACGGCGGCGGTACACAGAACGGTCGTTTCGTACATACAGGCGAGACCATCCATATCGCAAATGAGAGTAACTGGGTAGACGGCGGCGTCGCTTCTCCGAACCCGTTCTACTACTCCAGTAACGGTTACGGCGTACTGCGTAATACCTTTCTGGCTGGTTCCTACGACTTCGGAAATAACTCTGCAGATACCGTAGCAACCGCTCACAACGAGAATGAGTACGACGCATACATCTTCCTGTCCGACGGCGCAAACGCAGCTGAGAGAGTACAGGATCTCCTGGGCGAGTACTACCATGTAACCGGTGCTCCGGTTCTCCTTCCGGAGTACGCGTTCTATGAGGGACATTTAAACTGCTACAACCGTGACTCCTGGTCCGACAATAGCGGAAGCAAGAAATGGGAGATCAAGGGAAGCGCGTCCGCAACCACTGCAGACGATGTGCCGATTGCATCTTCCTATTATGAGTCCGGTATGAGCACAGGCTATGTGCTGAAGGACGGTATGAGCTCCGAGACGCTGAACGGAACCGAGCCGACCACTGCGCTGGACAAGTATCCGTCCGTGAATACCGATTCCAAGTATTCCGCAAGAGCTGTCATCGATCAGTACGACAAATATGACATGCCCATCGGCTACTTCCTTCCCAACGATGGATATGGCTGCGGCTATGGTCAGAACGGCTACTATCAGACCGGCGGCGTGAACGCGGACGGCAGCAGCAGTGCAGAGCGTACTGCAGCAGTAGACGCCAATGTAAACAATCTGAAAGAGTTCACCAAGTATGCACAGAGCAAGGGTCTGCAGACAGGTCTTTGGACACAGAGCAATCTGAGCCCGGATTCCAACAGTAACACCTCCTGGCACCTGCTTCGTGATTTCGAGAAAGAGGTAAAAGTTGGCGGAATCACCACCCTGAAGACTGATGTTGCATGGGTAGGCCACGGCTACAACTTCGCTCTGAACGGTACCAAGACTGCTTACGATATCGTAACCAAAGGCGTAAGCAAGCGTCCGAACATTATCACCCTGGACGGCTGGGCTTCCACACAGCGTTTCGGCGCTATCTGGACCGGCGACCAGTACGGCGGAAACTGGGAGTATATCCGCTTCCATGTACCGACCTATATCGGACAGTCCTTAAGTGGTAACCCGAATATCGGCAGTGATATGGACGGTATCTTCGGCGGAGACAAGATTGTATCCACCCGTGATACCCAGTGGAAGGTATTCACACCGCTGATGCTGAACATGGACGGCTGGGGAAGCTATGCGAAGACTCCGCAGACCTTCGGCGATCCGTACACCGGTATCAACAGAATGTACCTGAAGCTGAAAGCTCAGCTGATGCCGTACATCTACACCAGCGCGGCAGCTGCGGCAAACCTGGATACAGGCAACGGCGACACCGGACTTCCGATGATCCGTGCTATGTTCCTGGAGTATCCGGGTGACGCTTACGCAAGCACCAAGGATATGCAGTATCAGTACATGTTCGGCTCCAACGTGCTGGTAGCACCGATTTACCAGAATACATCCAGCGACTCCCAGGGAAATGATGTGAGAAACGGCATCTACCTTCCGGACGCAGATCAGATCTGGATCGACTACTTCACCGGCGAGCAGTACTACGGCGGACAGACCCTGAACAACTTCGACGCTCCCATCTGGAAGCTTCCGATCTTTGTAAAGAATGGTTCCATCATCCCCATGTGGGAGGAGAACAACAGCCCGTCCAAGATCAACAAGGCAAACCGCAGCGTAGAGTTCTGGCCGGCAGGATCCACCGAGTACACCATGTATGAGGATGACGGAATCACCGCAGAGAACAAGACCACCGAGGTGGATGGTTACGGAACTGTAGCTGACGTATCCTATGGCGAACATGTATCTCAGAAGTTTACTTCCAAGGTAGAAGGCGACGTGGCAACCCTGACTGCTGAGAAGGCAAGCGGAAGCTATGCAGGGTATGATAAAAATAAGAACACTACCTTCGTAGTCAATGTTTCCAAAGAGCCGACTGCTATCACAGCACAGAACGGTTCCACAGAGCTGACTAAGGTAGCGATGAACAGCAAGGATGAGGTTCTGAACGCGGATGTGGCAGCAGGCACCTTCGCTTATTACTATGACGAGTCCCCGGCTATCGAGTACTACGGCGTAGAGGCAGAGGATGAGTTCGCGGCAATGATGAAGGATCAGACGTCTTCTCCGAAGCTGTATGTGAAGTTCGCCAACACCGATTCTCAGGCAAATGCACAGACCCTGGTTCTGGAAGGCTTTGAGAACAACGGCGACATGAGCAAGAATCAGCTGAACCCGGATCTGGCTGCTCCGGCTAACCTGACCGATGACGTGACCAGAAAGACCCCGACCAGCAACACCCTGACCTGGGATGCTGTAGAGGACGCAACCAGCTACGAAATTCTGGTAGACGGCATCATCAACACTGCAGGCGACGCAACCGAGTTCGCGCACACCGATCTGAAGTACAACTCTACACATACTTATAAGGTACGCGCAAGAAATAAGGACGGCTACTCTGAATGGTCTGAGGAAGTAACCGCCACCACTTCTCTGGATCCCTGGAGAAACGTACCGACGCCGGAAAAAATCACCTGGACAGGCGGAGATGCCTGGGGCAAGCTGGCTAACCTGACCGACCATGATATCAGCGAGGCAGCAGGCATGTTCCACTCCACCGGCGACGTTGTAACAGACGCCATCCCGATGATCTTCGATTACGGTCAGGCCTACGCGCTGGATAAGCTGGAGTATTATGCAAGACATGATAACTACGGCAACGGCGCAGTACAGCAGATGAACGTAGAGACCAGTTTGGACGGCGTAAACTGGACCACCCAGTGGATCGGTTCTGAACACCCGGATTGGACCTATAATGCAGAGGCAAGCATTGCAGAGAACATGAAAGAGATCCCGCTGAGAGGCGCGGCTCGTTATGTAAAGATTGTTATCACAAAGTCCAAGGGCAACTTCTTCTCCGGCGACGAGCTGGCCATCTACAAGAAGGACGGAACCAACGGCTTTGCGGTAGGAAGTACCAATAACCTGGGAACCGTCGCAGACGGCGACTACACCAACATGAAGAACTACCTCGGCTTCTCCAAGAAGGACGGAGAGACCTTCGTGAAGCAGATTGAGGAGAGATTCGGCGATATTAACGGCAATGGCTACTACGATGTATGGGATTACGCATTCACCATGTTCAACCTGGATGGCGGTACTCAGAAGACTGGTGAGGTATCCGGCAACATCGTTCTGCTGCCCAGCGCAACAGACGTGAAGGAAGGCGAGACCTTTACCGTAGATGTATACGCAGATAATGTAAAGAACCTGAACGCATTTGGAGAGGTTCTGGATTACGATCCGGCTGTACTCCAGTATGTGGACACCACTGCAGACTTCGACATCTCCCAGATGGAGAACCTGACAGTAAACAAGGTATATGAGGACGGAACAGCTTATGTGAACCTGGCATTCGCCAACAGAGGAAACCAGGCAACCTACAGCGGAACCGGCGTCATTGCCACCATCACCATGAAGGCGAAGAAAGACTTTACGCTGGACGCAAAGGCAATGGATCTGAGTCAGGTAATGCTGATTGGACCGGAGTTCGATCTGATTAACTGCGAGAGCTCCTCCACACCGGAGCTTCCGGACATCGTAACAGGCGGCGAGAAGACCTACACCTACGGTGAGGACTTCGATATGACCATGACCAACAACATCCTGAAAGAGGATGATGGAAAGAACGTAGAGAAGTTCATCCAGGGCAACAGCTATAAGGAACTGTTCAACGGCACTCAGGGCCGGGAGTTCGAGCTGAAATGGTATCCGAACGACTGGACCACCACTGTAAAGGGTCTGCCGGAGTATGTAAAGGTTCCGGTTACCTTCCATATCGATGTAAAGCAGGATGCAGCAGACGAGGTTGTAGAAGATACAACAGAGGATGTGGCAGACGAAGCAGAAGATGTAGAAGTACAGACAGCAGAGGAAGAGGTAGCTGTTCAGGCTGACAACACCAAGAAGGTGACCTCCGTAACCCTGCAGAATGCCAATAAGGCAAACGGTTATGTAACAAACGCATCCGCTGAGTTTACTTACAGCGATGGCAGCACAAGCAGCGACAGAAAGTCTCTGGACTGGGCGACCGCAGCAGATTACTCTGAGTTTACATTCAACGCAGAAGCAGACAAGACTGTAACCAATGTAGATGTAACTGTAAATTCCGTAGCAAACGCAAAGGGCGAGTCTGTAGAGAACATGCTGACCCTGTCTACTCTGACAGTAGCGACAGCAGATGGCAAGTTAAGCTATGGCAGCGACTTTACCATGACCATGACCAACGATGTTCTCACATCTGATGACGGAGACAATGTGAAGAAGATGATCCAGCAGGGCAGCTTCTCCGGACTGTTCGGCGGTCAGGGACGTAACTTCGAGTTCCTGTGGGATATCCCAAGCAACTACGTAGACAAAGAAGTAAAATATGTAGAAATGCCGGTAACGCTTCATATGAATATGAAGAAGGCAGATACCGTAAGCACAGTTTCTGTATACAACGCACCGTCTTACGGTAACGGATACATGACAGACGCTACCGCAACCTTCACTTATGAAGATGGCACAACCGCCGATGTGAACCTGAAGGATCAGGGAACCAAGTTTGAGTTCACCAACCCGAAGGAAGACGCAAAGGTAACCAAGGTATCTGTAACTGCAAACCAGGCAAGCGGAACCAACATGCTGACCTTAAGCGAGCTTGAGGTAAAGGCAAAGGTTGCTATGGTTCCGGTAACCAAGATTACTCTGGCTGAGGACAACGTAAAAGAGCTGTATGCAGGAAGCATGGCAGATATCAACGCAACCATCGAGCCGGAGAACGCAACCAACCCGTACTTCGTAGCAACCTCCTCCGACGAGGATGTTGTAAGAATCATCACCCTGGCTGACGAGAACGGTCTGCCGATTTACAAGGCATACGCAGTAGGCGAGGGCAAGGCCACCATTACTCTGACTGCACGTGAGTCCATGCAGGATACCGCTACACAGGCAGAGGGCGAGGATCAGGCAGCGCCGATCACCGCATCCTACGAAATCACCGTACTGGCAGGCGCAGACAAGACCGAACTGGTTGAGCTGATTACCGAGTACAGCAAGACCAACCCGAAGTTCTACACCGAGGAGAGCTTCAAGGCACTGACTGACGCCATCGACGCAGCAAACGCTGTAAAGGATAACACAGAGGCCACCAAGGACGATGTGAAGAAGGCTATCGCGGCCATGAAGAAGGCGGCTGACGCGCTGGAAGAATCTGAGCTGACCGCAGAGGCTATCACCGACAAGAGCGGTATGACCGCAGACGCGCCGTACAGCGAGGAGAACGTACCGAGCGCACTGGTAGACGGCAATGAGACCAACTACTGGGAGTCCCCGTACTACGGAAACAACGTTGGACTGCCGAAGGAGATTACCCTGGCTCTGGGCGACGCATACGACCTGGAGAAGGTAGAAATCGTGAAAAATACCGGCAACGGTAAGGTAACCGATTATGAGGTACTGGTAAGCACCGATGGCGAGAACTTCACATCCGTAGGAAGAAAGACCATTGATGAGAATGAGATGAGATCCGGCATCCGTATGGAGCAGGCAAACATCACGCACGTAAAGGTTATCATCCACGGCGCAAAGACCGGCGGCAAGGACGTAAGTTACGCGCGTCTGTCCGAGATTAATTTCTATGGCAAGAAGGTTGCGGAGCCGGCTGACAAGGCAGCACTGACCGAGGCTGTAGACAAGTACAAGGATCTGAAGCAGGAGAACTACACCGACGAGACCTGGGCTGCATTTGCAGAGGCTCTGAAGACAGCACAGAATGTACTGGCAGACGAGAAGGCGACACAGGAGACTGTAGACGCAGCTGTAAAGACACTGAACGACGCATACAAGGGTCTGGTGAAGAAAGAATTACCGAATCCGGATCAGCCGGTTGTGAAGGATGCACTGAAGGCAGCAGTTGACAAGAATGCAGACAAGAAGCAGGGCGACTACACAGCAGACAGCTGGGCGAAGTTCTCCGCAGCTCTTGCACATGCACAGGCTGTACTGAAAGACCAGAACGCAACCGCAGATCAGGTAAGCGCAGCACTGAAGGGTCTGGAAGAGGCAGCCGCAGCACTGACCACAGGTCAGTCCCCGGCAGCAAAGGATGAACTGCAGGCTGTATATAACGGCAATAAGGACAGAGAGAAGAAGGACTACACAGCAGACAGCTGGAAGGCATTCTCTACTGCTCTGAGCAATGCTGAGAAGATTCTGAAGAACCCGAACGCTACTTCTCAGGAAATCAGCGATGCGCTGAACGCTCTGAAGACTGCAGTAGCAGATCTGAAGACTGTGGCCGAGAAGAAGGATGAGGACAATAAGAAACAGAACTCCTCCGGAAGCTCCGGCAGCTCCAAGTCCAACACCACGAGCACCACTTCTGCACAGACCGGTGATACTGCACAGCCGCTGCTGTACGTGGTACTGATTGCAGCCGCAGCAGCTGTACTGGCGCTGATTCGCAGAAAAAGAATGAAATAAAAAGCAACAATCTAAAGTAACAAGTTAAGTTTTTCCACCTTATTCAGGAAGACCGGCTTTCGTGCCTCTGGCACGGAGGCCGGTCTTCCCTATTCCAGGTTGTTCCCATCAGGCCACAGTGTTGCCGTCTTTGTGAAATTACAGCTTGAAAATTTCTGGAAAATGTGGTATCTTATTAAACATATGTTATCATACGTAAGTATTGACGCGTCAATACTTTAAGAGTGTAAAGCGAAAAAGCGAGGAAAACATGAGTCAGGCAGAGACGATATTAGAAATCAAAGATTTATGCGTGGAATTCCAGACTGTTGAGGGTACCGTACATGCGGTCGACCATCTGAATTATACCTTACATAAAGGCGAAAAGCTGGGCATCGTAGGGGAGAGCGGAAGCGGCAAGAGCGTATCCTCTCTCGGTATGATGCAGCTGATCCCGAACCCGCCCGGACGGATTACCGGAGGAGAGATTCTTTATCATGGAAAGGATCTGGTGAAAGCATCGGAGAAAGAAATGCAGAAGATCCGTGGAAATGAGATTTCCATGATTTTCCAGGAACCTATGACTTCCTTAAATCCGATTATCAAATGCGGAAAGCAGATCGCGGAATCCCTGCGGCTTCACCGTGGCATGAAGAAAAAAGAGGCCATGGAAGAGGCAGTGCGGATGATGCGGGCGGTGGGCATTGCGAACCCGGAGGTCCGGGCCCATGAATATCCCCATCAGATGTCCGGCGGTATGCGTCAGCGTGTCATGATTGCCATGGCTCTGGCCTGTCAGCCTCAGATTTTGATTGCGGATGAGCCTACGACAGCACTGGATGTGACCATTCAGGCCCAGATTCTCGACCTGATCCGGGAGCTGAACGAGAGCATGGGAACCTCCGTCGTCTTCATTACCCATGACCTGGGCGTAGTCAGCGAGCTGTGCGATACGGTGATTGTCATGTATACCGGCCACATCGTAGAGCAGGCGCCGGTGAAGGAGCTCTTTGAAAGTCCGAAGCATCCGTATACCAAGGGACTTCTGAACGCCATCCCGAAGATTACCAGAGAACGGAATCCCCTGGAGACCATCGAGGGCATGGTGCCGAACCCCACCGAGCGTATTGAGGGCTGCAGTTTTTCTCCCAGATGTCCCTATGCCACCGACCAGTGCCGGAAAGCGGAGCCGCCCATGGCGGAGCTATCCGATGGACGCCTGGTGCGCTGCTGGCAGTACGCGAAAGAGAACGAGGAGGCTTAAATCAGGATGGAAAATCAGAATAACGTATTGATGGAAGCCGACCATGTGAAGGTATATTTTAAAGGAAAAGACAAAAAATCAGGTACGGTCAAGGCTGTGGACGATGTGAGCTTTCAGATCATGCGGGGCGAGACCTTCGGCGTGGTAGGCGAGAGTGGCTGCGGCAAGAGTACTCTGGGACGTTCCCTGGTGCGGCTTTTGAAGCCCACGGACGGTCACATTTACCTGGATGGCACGGATATCGCGGGCTTAAAGGGAAAAGAGCTTAAAAATATGCGGAAAAAGGCCCAGATCATTTTCCAGGATCCGTCGGCCTGCCTGAATCCCCGAAGAACCGTAAAGCAGATACTCATGGAGCCTTTTGAAATTCACGGCCTGAAGGGACAGATGGATGTGGATGCCCGCATCGAGGAACTGATGCATCTGGTAGGCCTGGATACCTATCATCTGAGCCGTTACCCCCATGAGCTTTCCGGAGGCCAGAAACAGCGAATCGGAATTGCGAGAGCCCTGGCTCTGGAACCGGATATTATCATCTGCGACGAGGCGGTGTCCGCTCTGGATGTGTCCGTACAGGCTCAGGTGTTGAATCTGCTACAGGAATTAAAAGAAAAGTTAGGACTGACTTACTTCTTCATTTCCCATAACCTGAATGTGGTCTATCAGGTCAGCGACCGGGTAGGCGTCATGTATCTGGGGAAAATGGTGGAGATCGCGAATTACGATCAGTTATATGAGAAGCGTTATCATCCCTACACGGAGGCTCTGCTGTCGGCCATTCCCCAGGTGGGGGAGGGTAGCGTTAAGCGCATCCATCTGGAGGGAGAGGTTCCAAGCCCCTCCAATCCGCCGACAGGCTGCCGGTTCCATACCCGGTGTCCTAAGGCGTGTGACCGGTGTAAGACAGAGGTTCCCGAGCTTCGGGAGGTGGAGGCAGGACACTATGTAGCCTGTCACCTGTATGATGGTCTGGAGAAAAAATAATGGAGACAACGCCCATCCGGGCGTCTCAATAGAGTTTAAAAGGAGGCAATATTATGAAGAAGAAGTTTTTAGCTCTGGCACTGAGCCTGACCATGGTTCTCGGCCTGGCAGCCTGCGGCGGTGGAAGCGACAACGCGTCTTCTGACGGAAGCAGCGCGGCGTCAGGAGATTCCGGCTCCAGTACCGTAGTGGTAGCCATGGGTTCCGGTTTTTCTACCCTGGATCCGGGCTATGTCTATGAGAAATATCCGCCCATGATCGTAAACGCATGCTACGAGACCCTGTTCAAATTCTACAGCAACGACGGCGCTCCCGAACCCTGTCTGGCTGACACCTACGAGTTCTCTGAGGACGGCCTGACCCTGACTGTGACCCTGAAGGACGGCATTACCTTCGCAAGCGGCAACCCCATGACCTCTGCGGATGTGGCCTTCAGCATCAACCGCTGCAAGAACCTGCAGGGCAACCCGGCCTTCATCGCGGATACCATCGACAGCATCGAGACTCCCGATGAGAAGACCATCGTTTTCCGTCTGAATCAGCAGGACAGCGCCATCCTTTCCAAGCTGACCTACAGCTCTCTGTCTGTACTGGACAGTGCCGTTGTAAAGGAGAATGGTGGAACTGACGCTGAGGACGCGGCTACCACCGATACCGCACAGTCCTACTTGGATACCACCAGCGCAGGCTCCGGTATGTATGTGATGACCAGCTATACTCCGGACGAGGAAGTGGTTCTGGAGAAGAACCCGAACTACTGGGGCAAGGCAACCAACGTAGATAAATACATCATCAAGATCCAACCGGATTCCAACACCCAGATGATGACTCTGTCCAGCGGTGATATCGATGTGGCCATGAACATGACTGACGATACCATGGAAGAGCTGCAGGGCGCTGACGGTATCGAGATCATCAATGGCGCTACCAAGACCGTAGGCTTTGTGATGATGAACATGAATGAGACCTATAGCGGTCCCATGGCAAATCCGAAGGTACAGCAGGCAGTCCGCAAGGCTCTGGACTACACCGGAATCCAGACCATCTGCGGCGAGGGTACGCTGACGCCCTATGACATCATTCAGGTGGGCTTCATGGGAAGCAAGGGTGAGAGAGCGGCGGATTACACCAACGTGGAAGAGGCAAAGGCTCTGCTGGCTGAGGCTGGTTACGCAGACGGCTTCGATGTAGACATGACCGTATGCGATCTGGATATGGAGGGCGTACTCCTGTCTGACCTGGCCCAGAAGGTAAAGGACGATCTGGCACAGATCGGTATCAATGTAAATATCGTAGCGCAGCCCTGGGCAGCAGGCTACGGCGACGCTTACCGTGACGGAACCCTGGGCTTTACTGTAATGTATTGGGGAACCGATTACAACGACCCGAACGTACAGCTGGAGTTCCTGCCGGGCGGAGTGGTAGGACTTCGTGCAGGCTGGACGGCTGATATGAATCAGGAGCTGGCAGACATGTATCAGGAGACCATGGCGGCCACCGACAACGACGCACGTATCGCGGTTCTGGAGAAGATTCAGGACGCCATGTACGAGGACGGTCCGTTCGTTATGATCGCACAGGCACCGGCACATATCGCTTACAACACCAGACTGAGCGGCGTAGGTATTTCCGATCCTTACGCGCTTGATCTGACACTGATTAACATTCAGTAAGCTTCAGAAATACAGGACAGCTCTTGCGGACGGAGGGGATTTCTCTTCCGTCCGAAAGCCGTTTTTTCGGAAGCGGCGATTCCGAAGGCAGATATTGTCGTGAACGGCTGACGCACTCTGGACAGAGTGGAACGGCAGCGCTGACGAAAGTACCTGTCCTCCGTGGGAAATGGAAACGGGGCCGTGAGCGGAGCACGGCGGAAATAAGAAAAACGAGGTGGAATATGGAACGTCTGAAATTTATAGGAAAGAGACTGATTTATCTGGTCGTTATGCTCTTCGGCGTGGCCACCCTGGTATTTATTCTGACGAAAATGATACCGGGCGACCCGACCGTGGCGAACTTAAGCCAGAGAGCCTTAAATGATCCCGAGGTTGTAGCAGCCTATCGGGCCAAATACGGACTGGATCAGCCGGTCTTTGTACAGTATATCCTGTACATCAAAAATCTGCTGCATCTGGATCTGGGTACGTCTATCCGTACCAATAAGCCGGTGCTGGATGAGCTGGCCAGATGCTATCCGGCGACCATTGAGCTGGCTTTATTTGCGATTATTCTGGCGGCGGTCTTAGGTATCCTGTTCGGCGTCATTTCCGCCATGAAACGAAACAGTATTCTCGATCAGGCGGTGCGCGCCCTGTCCGTGACCGGCGTCAGCATCCCCAGCTTCTGGTTCGCCCTGTTAGTGCTGTATTTCTTCTATTATAAATTACATATTTTCCCGGGACCGGGCCGTTTAAGCAACAGCTTTTCCGCTCCGGCCACAGTGACGGGTATGTATGTCATTGACAGCCTCATCGAGGGAAATCCGGCCAAGGCGCTGGACGCCCTGCAGCATCTGATTCTGCCGGGACTGGTGCTGGCGGCCTTTACCATGGGCCTGATTACCAGAACGACCCGGTCGAACCTGCTGGATGTCATGTCCACTGATTATATCCGTACGGCCAGAGCCAAGGGCTTAAGCCGTGTGGGACTGATTGTACGCCATGCCCTGGGCAATGCGCTGATTCCGGTGCTGACCGTTATCGGCCTGGGTCTGGGAAATCTCTTAGGCGGCATGGTACTGGTGGAGACCATCTTTAACTGGCCCGGCGTGGGACAGTTTGCCTATGAGTCGGTGCTTTCCGTGGATTATCCGTCCATCATCGGAGTGGCACTTCTGATAGCTTTGAATTACATGGTGATCAATACGGTCGTGGATATTCTCTATGGCGTCATTGACCCGAGAGTGAGGTGCAACGGATGATTCGTTCAATCAAAAAAATGTTCAAATCCAACTATTTATTTACTCTGGGCGTTGTCATCTGTCTGGCCTGGATCCTGCTGGCGATTCTGGCGCCGGTTATTGCGCCCTATGACCCCATTGCCCAGGATCTGACCCTGCGTCTGCAGGCGCCGTCGGCGGAGCATCTCTTCGGTACGGACAACTTTGGCCGGGATATCTTCAGCCGCGTGATTTACGGCGGCCGGTATTCCCTGCTGGCAGGCTGCCTGACGGTGGTGATCGCGGGCGTCATCGGTACCTTTTACGGAGCCATCGCAGGCTACGTGGGCGGCTGGGTGGACAATGTAATGATGCGTCTCTCGGAGATGATTCTGTCTTTCCCGTCCCTGATTCTGGCCATGATCATCAACGCTGTGATGGGTTCCAACCTGTTCAACACCATGTTCGCTCTGGTCATCGTGGCCTGGCCCACCTACGCCAGACTCATGCGGAGCGTTGTCTTAAGCGTCAAGGAAAATGAATATGTGACCGCTTCCGAGGCGCTGGGCGCGTCCCGGCTCCGGATTCTGTTGAAAGAAGTTATCCCGAACAGTATCAGCTCCGTATTGATTATGGCGACCACCGATATCGGAAATCAGATCCTGATGTTCTCGACCTTAAGCTTCTTAGGCCTTGGCTCCGCGCCGCCTACGCCCGAGTGGGGCATGATGGTGTCCGACGGTGTGGGCTACTTCAATAAATTCTGGGTGGCAGGCTTCCCGGGACTGGCGATCTTTACCATGGCCGTGGGCGCGAACTTCATCGGCGACGGTCTGCGGGATCTGCTGGATCCGAAGCTGAGAAAGCAGTTTTAAATGGCAAGAGAGGAGACGGAAGTTATGTTAAAAGAGAACAGAGTAAAACGTGTGCTGGATGCGTTAAAGGAAATGGGCTTAAGTCAGATGCTGATCGTGGATCCCATGTCCATCTACTATCTGACCGGCGTATACATCGCGCCCTTCGAGCGTTTCTACGCCCTGTACCTGCGGGCGGACGGAAAGCATGTGTATTTCCTGAACAAGCTGTTCACCGTACCGGAAGAGGTGGGTGTGGAGAAGGTCTGGTATGACGATACGGATCCGGCAGCCGAGATTGTGGCGAAGTATCTGGATCACGATCAGACACTGGGCGTGGATAAGGATCTGACTGCTCGTTTTCTGCTTCCTTTGATGGAGATGAAAGCGGCCACAGGTTTTGTCAATGCGTCTCTGGCGGTGGACAAGACCCGCGGCGTCAAGGATGCCGAGGAGCAGGAACTGATGCGCGTCTCTTCTGATATCAATGATAAAGCCATTGCGAAGTTTAAGACCCTGATTCATGAGGGCGTCACCGAGAAAGAGGTGGCTGAGCAGACACTGAAAATCTATCAGGATCTGGGAGCCGACGGCTTTTCCTTCGAGCCCCTGGTGGCTTTTGGAGCAAATGCGGCGGATCCCCATCACGCGCCGGACGACACTGTGGTGAAGCCGGGCGACTGCGTGCTCTTCGACGTAGGCTGCATCAAGGATGGCTATTGCTCTGACATGACCCGTACCTTCTACTACAAGGAGGCCAGCGAGCAGCATCAGCTTGTATACAATACGGTGCGCCGGGCCAACGAGGCCGCTATCGCAAAAATCAAGCCGGGTATTCCGCTCTGCGAGCTGGACAAAACAGCCCGGGATCTGATCACCGAAGCGGGCTACGGACCCTATTTCACCCATCGTCTGGGTCATTTCATCGGCCTTGGGGAGCATGAGTTTGGCGATGTATCGTCCGTGAATACGGACAAGGCCGTTCCGGGCATGATTTTCTCCATCGAGCCGGGTATCTACCTGACCGGTGACACCGGCGTCCGGGTGGAGGATCTGGTGCTGGTGACCGAGGAGGGCTGCGAGGTGCTGAACCATTATCCGAAGGAACTGGAGATCATCGGTTAAGGAGAAATTAAAATGAATCCGATTGCTGTTTTATATATGAAAAACGGAAAAAAGATTGTGATAGAGCTGCTGCCCGAGGCAGCGCCCAACACAGTGAACAGCTTTATTTACGTGGCCTCCCGCGGTCTCATGGATCACCACGCAATCCAGCGCATCGTCCCGGGTAGCTGGATCGATGTGAGCTATACTGCCTTCGGCAAAAAGGAAGCCCAGTATCTGATTCCCAACGAATTTGAGCTTCACCCGGAGATCACACCCCTGGATTCCCATCCGGGCGCAGTCTGCATGGGCGGCTATGGCGCGGACGGCCTGGCCTCCTGCGAGTTCTTCTTCCCCCTGCGGGACTGCCCCGACCATAAGGGCGTCTATCCGGTCTTTGGCCGCGTCCTGGAAGGCATGGACGAAATCTACCGCCTGGAAAAGGTAAAAACCGTCCCCGTAGACTTTCCCATTCCCGGCGTGGAAGTGAACGAGCCCGTAGAACCGGAAATCATCGACCACGTAGAACTGGACCTCCACGGCCAGATCTACCCGGAGCCGATCCGCATGAAAGTGCAGAACCTGCCGCCCTGCTGGAAATAAAAAGGAATACAGAAGAAACGGCGATACAGAGCGAGAGCTTTGGATCGCCGTTTTTGCATATGCAATTGGACATATATGGAATAATGAACGTCGTAGACTTGGAAATAGGAGTTTAAGAATCTATTAAAATCCAGACAAAGGAAGAAAACTATGTTAGAATAAATATGATTTGCTGAAACAGACATCTATCGGGGAGGCGAAGACTTGACAAACATACTTCTGGTCGAGGACGACCGGGTGATTATCGAGAACTTGAGCGCGGTGCTGAAGGCGGAGGGCTTTCAGGTGCGTGCGGAAGCGGGGCAGAGGGAGGCTCTGGAAGCGCTTCAGGAGGAAAAGTTTGATTTGCTGCTGCTGGACGTGTCCCTGCAGAATGGAAATGGGTTCGCGGTGTGCTCGGCGGTGAAGGCCGAGTCGGATACGCCGGTGATCTTTCTGACGGCTTCAGGGGACGAGTTCAGTGTGGTGACGGGACTTGATCTGGGAGCGGAGGATTATATCAGGAAGCCCTTCCGGCCAAGAGAGCTGATTTCACGGATTCGGAGCGTGCTGCGCCGGTGTGGGAAAACCCAGTCGATTGTGGAAATTGGGGACCTGAGGGTGGATACGGTGCGGGCATCGGTGACAAAGGGCGGCGCAGACTGCTGCCTGTCGGCGCTGGAGTACCGGCTGCTGTTATTCTTTCTGAACCATAAGGGAATGGTACTGACCAGGGGACAGCTTCTGGAGGAAATCTGGGACGCCGCCGGGGAGTTTGTGAATGACAATACACTGACCGTATATATCAAAAGATTGCGAGAAAAGATAGAGACGGATCCGCAGAATCCGACGATTATCCGGACAGTGAGAGGGATCGGGTACAAGCTGGAGTAAAAAACAAATTTGGCTGTTGATTTTAGAGCAAAAGAGATTGAAAGCAGAAAGTGTGGGAGGAATCCATGCGATATCTACGAGACAAAGAATTCAGAATGAGCGTACTTATATCGGCCTGCGTCGCTGCCATCACGGCAGCGGCAGGCTTTTTCCTTATACGCCAGCAGGCTGCTATGGCCGGATTCCTGCTGGCGGTTCTTGGCTGTGTACTGGTCATTGCTCTGTGGCTCGCCTTCACCCTGTGCCGCTACCACCGTCTGGAAAAGCTGGCCGCGGACACGGATCGGATGCTTCACGGAGAGCGGGATCTGAATTTTACCCGGTATCGGGAGGGAGAACTTGAGATTCTGGCCAATGAGCTGTCGAAGCTGCTGAATCGTCTGAGCGAGCAGGCCGATCATTTACAGGCGGAAAAGGTATACTTAAGCGATTCCCTGGCGGACATCTCCCATCAGCTGCGGACGCCCCTGACCTCCCTGAACCTGGTGCTGGCCCGCCTGGGCCAGGAGACCGACCCGCAGGAGCGTCGCAAGCTCCTCTACGAGGCCGGACAGCTCCAGGGCCGCATCAGCTGGCTGGTGGAGGCTTTGCTTAAAATCTCCCGTATTGACGCGGGTACCGCGGTCTTTGTACAGGAACAGGTAGAGGTACAGAAACTCATGGATAGCGTGCTGGAGCCCTTCGCCATCCCCATGGAACTGCGGGAGCAGCAGGTGAAGCTGGACATTCCGGCAGAGACCGCATTTACCGGGGACTTCTCCTGGAGCTGTGAGGCGGTCAGCAATATTGTAAAAAACTGTATGGAGCATGCGGGCGAGGGCGGCGTCCTGACGCTGTGCGCTCAGGAAAATAGCCTCTACACCGAGCTGGTCATCGAGGATAACGGTCCGGGCATCGCTCCGGAGGATTTGCCGCATCTCTTTGAGCGGTTTTATAAAGGAAAGTGTTCCTTCGGCTCCGGCATCGGCATTGGACTGGCCCTGTCGCGCATGATCATCAAACAGCAGAACGGCTCCATCAGGGGCGAGAACCGGGCGGAGGGCGGGGCCCGGTTTACGATTCGCTTCTATAAAGGTATTGTATAAAGTGACAAATCTGTCACCGGAAAGTCACGCTCCCGTCATCCGCACCCTGTATACTGAACCCATAAAACGGGAAACCGGCCGTCCGGGAGTGCTTCACGAACCACAGAAAGCCCCGCCGCGCCCATTTCTCAAGAGGAGGCAGACATGGAAGTCTTAAAAGCAGAACATCTCACCAAAGTATACGGCTCCGGCGAAAACGAAGTGCGGGCCCTGGACGACGTATCCTTCTATATCCAGCGTGGCGAATTCGTGGCCATCATCGGCCCTTCCGGATCCGGCAAATCTACCCTGCTCCACATCCTGGGCGGCGTGGACCGGCCCACCTCGGGCAGAGTCTACCTGGACGGCATTGACGTCTACGGTCAGAACGAGGAGCAGCTGGCCATTTTCCGGCGGCGGGAGGTAGGCCTGATTTACCAGTTCTATAACCTGATTCCGGTCCTGAACGTGGTGGAAAATATGACCCTGCCAGTGCAGATGGATGGCCGAAAGGTGGGAGAGGAGCGCCTGCGGGAACTCCTGAAACTCTTAAACCTGGAAGATCGGAAGAATCATCTGCCTAACCAGCTCTCCGGCGGCCAGCAGCAGCGGGTATCCATCGGAAGAGCCCTGATGAACGCCCCGGCCATCGTGCTGGCCGACGAGCCCACAGGTAACCTGGATTCCAGGAACAGTCAGGAAATCATGGAGCTCTTAAAGCTCTCCAACAAAAAGTACAGCCAGACCCTGGTTATGATCACCCACGACGAAAATCTGGCCCTCCAGGCAGATCGCATCATCGCCATCGAGGATGGCCGTATTGCCAGAGACGAGGTGATCCGTCGATGAAGAACGCATTTACCAGACTGACGGCGAAAACCCTGAAGGCTAACCGGACCCGGACCATGGTTACGATCATCGGAATCCTGCTGGCTACCGCCATGTTGACGGCTGTCACTACCTTTATTTCCAGCCTGCAGCACTATATGCTGGAAAATGTGATTGCGGAAAACGGAGACTGGCACGGGGAAGCCATGCAGATTCCGGAGAAAAAGGTGGAAGAGCTGGCCGGAATGAAAGAAGTCACCATGCAGGTCACCTGGCAGGAACTGGGCTACGCTCTGAACGGGATAAAGCCGTCTTATCATAATAGTTCGGCGCTGCCCTATTACTATGTGGTCGGAATCGACGCGGATTTTGAGAAACAGATGCCTATCCGGGTGACGGAAGGACGACTGCCGGAAAATGACCAGGAGCTGATTCTGTCAGATCAGGCAAGATGGGCGCTGGAACAGAATGGAACACCGGTGGCGGTAGGCGATACCCTGTCTCTGGATCTGGGAGAGCGCCTGTTAAACGGCGAACGGTTGGGAGCTGAGAACCCGGTTATATACAGGGATGAGGAAAATCCGGATGTGGACGCGAGAAAAGAAGAGCTTCAGATCCGGGAACCCAGGGAGTACACCGTAGTGGGCTACATGGAGGAGCCGTATTACGGATGGCACAGCGCCGGTTTCCTGTGCTTTACCCGGAAAGATACGTCTCCGGTGTCGGATTGCCTCTATACCAGCTTTTTTAAGCTGAAAAAGGGCAGGGACATTTATGAGTTTACCGATGCGTATCTGAACGATTACAGCGTTACCTATAACAGCGAGCTTCTTCGGACACAGGGAATCTCTGCGAATCGCGCGTTTATGCGTCTGCTTTACGGCATGTCCGTGATCCTGATTCTTCTGATTATGACGGGAGGCGTATCCCTGGTGTATAATTCCTTCGCCATCTCGGTCAGCGACCGGACAAAGCAGTTTGGTCTGCTGGCGTCCATCGGCGCGACGCCCCGGCAGCTGCGGAGCATGGTATACCGGGAAGCGCTGATTTTAAGCAGCATCGGAATTCCTTTCGGCATCCTGTCTGGCATTGCGGGAATTGGCGTGGCCCTTTCCCTTACCTCCGGATCCTTTCGATATATTTATGAGGGAGAGATTCCCATGCGGGTTTACGCGTCCTGGCCGGCTCTTCTGACTGCGGCGTTGACGGCCCTTGTGACCGTATTGATTTCCGCCTGGATTCCGGCCAGACGGGCAGCGAAGATTCCGCCCATGGAAGCCATTCGGCTTTCCCGGGATATCCGGATTTCCGGACGGGAACAAAAAAGAACCCGCAAAACAGACCGCTTCAGTCAGAAGCTGTTCGGGCTGCCCGCAGGTCTGGCGAACCGGTATTTTTCCAGGGCGAAGAAGCAGTACCGGGCGACGGTGCTGTCCCTGTTTATCAGCATCGTGCTCTTTGTGTCGGCCAGTTCCTATTCCACCTATCTGAAAAAGAGTCTGTTCGATGCGAAGGCGGTGCCGGAATATGACGTGTCGGTCTACGGCGTGCATGATCCAAAGCTTCGGCAGGAAATCGCGTCTGTGGACGGCGTGGAGCAGGCCCTGTATGTGCAGGAATGTTATCCGGATATTCTCTTGAAGCCGGAGCAGATGGATGAAAGCGCCAGGAAAGAGCTCTGGGAAATGGAGAAAGATGAGAACGGCTATTTTCGCCTGGACGGAGAACTGCTTGTGCTTTCCGATGAAGACTATGAGAAATGGCTGCTTTCCGCAGGGCTCGCGGTGCCGGAGGAAAAGGACGGACAGATACCGCTGATCATTGGAAATGAGGTCCGGGCCTATCATTCTGCCACAGGCCGTTATCAGACTGTAAAAACCCTGAAATCTGCCGGGGAACCGGTGACGGTTGCTTTTACCGATTATACCGCATGGCAGGAGGCCCAGGAAGAAGCGGACGGAGGTCAGGTGGATCAGGAGCCTTATCAGATTTCTGTCACAGGCTATGCGGCAAAACTGGTAGAAAGCGGCCCCATGAACCTCTTTGCCGGTGATATGGGACTGGGCATGGTAGTGTCAAAAAGCCAGCTTGCATCGATACTCGGAGAAAAACTGGAAAGCTGTCTGCCCCGGGGCTGTGTGTATCTGAAGGCTGCGAACCATCAGAAGGTGGCGGAGGAGCTGAATAAACTGATAGAAACGGTAGATACGGTAGATACGGAAGAGTATCTCTATGTAAATGACGCGGCCCAGGAGCTTCGCGGCATGAAGAGCATGCTGATGACTGTCGATATCTTTGCCTATGGCTTCATCGCCCTCATCTCCCTGATTGCGGCGGCCAATGTGTTCAACACCATTTCCACGGGCTTTCTGCTGCGCCGGAGGGAGTTCGCGGTGCTGTCCTCCGTAGGCATGACGCCAAAGGAAATGAACCGGATGCTCAGCTACGAATGTGTCCTTTACGGACTGAAAGCGCTGCTTTACGGCCTGCCGGTGTCCCTTCTGGTGACCTGGGTCATCTACCGGGTGGTGGGATCCGGTATGGATACGGAATTCTATGTACCGGCGGCAAGTATCGTGGTTGTGATAGCCAGCGTATTTCTGGTGGTATTTTCCACCATGCTGTATGCGAAAAGCAAGCTCCGGAAAGCCAATATCATCGACAGTATCCGGCAGGAAAGCCTGTAAGGAAATGTCAGATCATAAGTTTTTTAGAAAAGTTTATGGAATCTTCATTGATTCTTCCGGCGTAAAATGCTATTCTTCTTAACATGGAAACGCCGAATGAGAGAGTTTGGCTCTGCGGCTGCGAAGCATGCGTAAGGAGCTGCCGGTGGCAGGTCCTGAAGAAGGACATGCTTCCGCCGCATTTTATTATGACAGGAGATAGCGATGAAAGAAGTCAAGAACAACAAGAAACCATTTATTTTTTATTACACCATCGTGATAGTCATCATGATTCTGTTAAATATGTTTGTCTTCCCGAGGGTTTTGAGCCCTACGGTGAAAGAAGTAGGCTACGACACCTTCCTGACCATGTTGGATAAGAAAGAAATCAAGCAGGTTCAGGTGGAGGATAATCAGATCATCTTTTCCGACAATGCGGATCCGGTAAACTACTATAAGACCGGCGTCTTCAATGACCCGGATCTGGTGAACCGTCTCCAGGACGCGGGCGTAGAATTCGGTACGGAGATCGTGGAGGAGGCCTCCCCCTGGATGTCCCTTCTGGTCTCCATGGTGCCTTTTATCATCATGATTGTCATCGGCCAGATGCTGATGAAGAACCTGAACAAGAAAATGGGCGGCATGATGGGCGGCAACGCCATGACCTTCGGCAAGAGCAACGCCAAGATTTACGTGGAGTCCACCACCGGCATCAAATTCTCCGATGTGGCGGGCGAGGATGAGGCCAAGGAGATTCTGACCGAGATTGTAGACTTTCTGCACAATCCGGCTAAATATACGGAGATCGGCGCGACCATGCCGAAGGGCGCACTGCTTGTAGGCCCTCCGGGAACCGGTAAAACGTTGCTTGCAAAGGCGGTAGCAGGCGAGGCCAACGTGCCTTTCTTCTCTATTTCCGGTTCAGAATTCGTCGAGATGTTTGTGGGTATGGGCGCGGCCAAGGTTCGGGATTTGTTTCAGCAGGCCAATGAGAAGGCTCCCTGTATCGTTTTCATCGACGAGATTGATACCATCGGTAAGAAGCGTGACGGCGGCGGTATGGGCGGCAACGACGAGCGGGAGCAGACCCTGAACCAGCTGCTGACCGAGATGGACGGCTTTGATGGCCGGAAAGGCGTTATGATTCTGGCGGCGACGAACCGTCCGGATTCCCTGGATCCGGCCCTGCTTCGTCCGGGCCGGTTCGACCGACGGGTTCCGGTAGAACTGCCTGATCTAAAGGGCCGCGAGGATATCCTGAAGGTTCACGCCAAAAAGGTTCATATGAGCGAAAGCGTGGATTTCAATGCCATTGCCCGGGCGGCAGCAGGCGCTTCTGGCGCGGAGCTGGCCAATATCATCAACGAGGCGGCTCTGCGCGCGGTACGCCAGAACCGGAAATTTGTGACCCAGAGTGATCTGGAGGAGAGTGTGGAGGTGGTCATCGCAGGCTACCAGAAGAAGAACAAGGTACTCTCCGATAAGGAGAAGCTGGTTGTCTCCTATCATGAGGTGGGACACGCCCTGGTGGCGGCACTTCAGACCCATTCCGCCCCGGTTCACAAGATTACCATTATCCCCCGTACTTCGGGCGCGCTCGGTTACACCATGCAGGTGGAATCCGGCGAGCATAACCTAATGACGAAAGAAGAAATCGAGAACAAGATTGCCACCTTTACCGGCGGCCGGGTGGCCGAGGAGCTGGTATTCCATTCCATCACCACCGGCGCGTCCAACGATATCGAGCAGGCTACGAAGCTGGCGAGAGCCATGATTACCCGTTTTGGTATGAATGACGAGTTCGATATGGTGGCCATGGAGACTGTCAGCAACCAGTATCTGGGCGGTGACACTTCCCTGGCATGCTCACCGGAGACTGCGACATTGATAGATAAAAAGGTGGTAGAAGTCGTGAAGGCCGAGCATGAGAAGGCCAGAAAGCTCCTGAGTGAGAATATGCCGAAGCTCCATGAGATCGCCAAATTCCTGTACGAGAAGGAGACCATCACCGGCGAAGAATTCATGGAAATCCTGAACCGCAAAGAGAAAGAACCGGCAGTAGCTGAATAAAAACTATATAATAGGAAGAAATAGGAACAAGAAACATAAAGCAGACGTTCGAACAGAAAAATAAGTGGTGTTCGAACGCCTGTTTTGTGTTATAATAAAAAAAGACTAGAAAAACAGGGAGCATAACAGGACATTATGGCACGAGGCAGAAGAGGAAAAGGAAAAAATCAGGCGAAGAGGTTCCTGCTGGCGGTGATCGCCCTGGTACTGGCGGCAGTCTATCCGGTGCAGGAGCAACTGACAAAGGAGACGGGCGGAGCGGGCGTTTCAGATGGATCCACCCTGGAGGTGCATTATCTGGACATCGGACAGGGCGATTGTACCCTGATCCGACAGGGCAGCCACGCTATGCTTATTGACGCAGGCAACAACAGCAAAGGAACCCAGGTACAGGCATACCTGGAAAATCAGGGAATCGATCATCTGGACTATGTTATCGGAACCCATCCGGACGCGGATCACATCGGCGGCCTGGATGTGATTATTTACAAGTTCGACTGCGATGAGGTGTGGATGCCCGATTACAGCAAGGATACCCGGACCTACGACGATGTGATTCAGGCAGTGAAGGCCAAAGATTACCAGATTACCCACCCGAAAGCGGGAGACGAATATGCGTTGGGCGAGGCCCGGGTGACAGTGGTATGTCCGGTAAAAGACAGCTACGGCAGTAACGCCAATGATTATTCCATCGGTGTGCGGGTGCAGTTCGGTGAGAACAGCTTTTTATTTACAGGGGACGCCGAGGAGCATTCCGAGGAAGACATGACAGCCAGCGGGGAGAATCTGAATGCGGACGTTTACAAAGCAGCCCATCATGGCAGCCGTACCGCCAATACGGAGGACTTTTTAAAAGCCGTCGATCCGCAGTATGTGGTCTTCAGCTGCGGTGAGGGGAACACCTACGGACACCCCCATGCGGAGGTTTTAAACCGTCTCCGGGAAATGGGAATTCAGATTTTTCGGACGGATGATCAGGGTACTATAGTGGCCGTGTCAGACGGACAAACGCTCGCGTTTAACGCATCCCCGTCGGATAACTGGACGCCGGGAGAACCGAAAGGAAAGTAGAGGAAGAGGCAATGGAACAGATAGAAGATAAGAAACAATTCGCGGTGCTGATCGATTCAGATAATATCAGCGCAAAGTACGCGGCAAGCATTTTTAATGAGATTGAGAACTACGGATACGCGTCCTTCCGGCGGATTTACGGCAACTGGTCCGGTAAGTCCAATGGGTGGAAGGAGCAGGTGCTTCTGGAGAATTCCATCACGCCGGTCCAGCAGTTTTCCTATACCACAGGCAAAAACTCCACCGACATGGCCATGGTCATCGACGCCATGGATATCCTGTATTCGGGCAAGGTGGACGGCTTCTGCCTGGTGACCAGCGACAGTGATTTTACCCGTCTGGCCATGCGCCTTCGGGAGGAAAATATGTACGTCATCGGTATGGGGGAATCCAAGACGCCCATGGCCCTGACCAAGGCCTGCAATAAATTTATTCACCTGAATCTCATCAATAAGCAAGTGGGCGACGTGGAGACAATGTCCGCCATAAGCGGACAAAAGAAGGGAAGCAAGGCGGCAGAGGAGGAGCATACCAGTGCGGTGACGCCTCTTTCACAGATTGAGGACGCTATGATCTCCATCATCAACGACAATGAGAACAAGGGCAAAATTACGTATCTGGGCGAGCTGGGCAGCCGTCTGAACGATCGGTTTACGGATTTTGACGTACGTAATTACGGTTACACGAAACTGATGGTATTCCTGAAAGATACCTGCCCGAGGCTGTTTCTCTATCAGCTGGATTCGGCCTGGGCGGTGGGCCTGAACGATCAGTTAGACCGGGAAAAGCTGGAACAGGAGATTCGGGTATTCATTCAGAAAAACGGCGGGCAGGTGGACAATCTGTCCCTGATTTACGAGGAGATTCACAAGAAGCACAGTTCCTTTGATATCAAGGATTATGGTTACAGCCGCCTGTCCAGCTTCCTGCGCAGCATCCGTTCTCTTTCGGTCAGCGGCAACAGCGTCAGTATCCGGGAGAAAAAATAGCGGCAAATATCCGGAAAATAAAACAGCTGGAAAAAGCGCTTGACAAAATGAATTTTGCGGGGGTAAGATAGATGGCAAGTAATTAGCGGGTGACCGTAGGATTACGGAGGATATCAAAAGGAGGAAACTATTATGAAAAAGGTATTAAGCTTAGTTCTGGCTGGTTCCATGGTCCTTTCCCTCGCAGCATGCGGCGGATCCAAGGATACCGCAAGCACAACAGACAGCTCCGCAGCTTCTTCTGCTGAGGCGTCAGGAAGCGACACATTTAAGATCGGCGCTACCGGCCCGATTACCGGCGGCGCTGCTATCTACGGAAATGCTGTAAAGAACGGTATTCAGATCGCAGTTGACGAGATCAACGAGGCAGGCGGAATCAACGGATATCAGATCGACTATAACTTCCAGGATGACGAGCATGACGCAGAGAAGGCTGTCAACGCTTACAACAACCTGAAAGACTGGGGCATGCAGGTTCTCATCGGAACCACCACCAGTGCTCCGTGTATCGCAGTTGTTGAGAAGACTCATGCAGACAACATGTTCCAGATTACACCGTCCGGAACAGCAGTAGAGTGCGTACAGTATGACAACGCATATCGTATGTGCTTCTCTGACCCGACACAGGGTACCGAGTCCGCAAAGTACATCGGCGAGAACGGAATGGCACAGAAGGTAGCTGTTATCTACGACAGCTCTGACGTATATTCCACAGGTATCTATGAGGCGTTCGCTGCAGAGGCAGAGAACCAGCCGTTCGATATTGTATCTGTAGAGGCTTTTACAGCTGACGCGAAGACAGACTTCTCCGTACAGGTTCAGAAGTCCAAGGACGCAGGTGCAGACCTGCTGTTCATGCCGTTCTACTACACAGAGGCTTCTCTGGTACTGGCAGAGTGCAACAAGCAGGGCTATGAGCCGACCTTCTTCGGCTGCGACGGTATGGACGGAATCCTGGGCGTGGAGAACTTCGACACCGCTCTGGCAGAGGGTCTGACTTTCCTGGCTCCGTTCGTAGCAAAGTCTGAGGATGAGCAGGTACAGAGCTTCGTATCCAAGTACGAGGCAGCTTACAGCGAGACTCCGAACCAGTTCGCGGCAGACGCTTATGACTGCGTATACGTAGTAAAGGCTGCTATCGAGGCAGCAGGCGCTACACCGGATATGAGCGTATCCGATCTGTGCGACGCGATGAAAGAGGCTATGGCTTCCGTATCCTACAGCGGTATCACCGGCAAGGATATCACCTGGGGCGAGGATGGCGAGCCGAACAAGGCTCCGCTGGTAGTTAAGGTTGTAGACGGAGAGTACACAGAACTGTAAGCTCAGGCAAAGATTCACAGACGCTGTTCCGCAAGGCGTTTTACTGTGAACGCAGTGAACAGGAAAACAACCCAACGAGGGGATTCTTCACAGGGATCCTCTCGTTTTCGCTTTTTCTGTCTGAGGTCAGAAAAGGCAGCCGACACGCAAAAGTTTTTGGAAATACGCCGTGTTAGCACAATAAAGTGTTGTATGAGCAGATCTTCTATGCTATAATAGAACGCAAAACTCGTCAACAGACAAAAAGAAGAGGTGTTATGTATGATAGGATTCATATCCTACCTGGTGAATGGAATCAGTCTGGGAAGCGTATACGCGCTGATCGCGCTGGGCTACACTATGGTATATGGAATTGCGAAGATGCTGAACTTCGCGCATGGAGATGTAATTATGATCGGCGCTTACGTGGCGTTTACCGCAATCAGCGGTATGGGAATGCCGCCGGTAGTGGGCGTCCTGCTTTCCGTTGTGGCATGTACAGTCCTGGGCGTTCTGATTGAGCGGATTGCCTATAAGCCACTGAGAAAGGCTTCCAAGCTGGCCGTGCTGATTACCGCCATCGGTGTCAGCTACTTCCTGCAGAACGTAGCACTTCTGATTTACGGAGCAAATACCAAGTCCTTCACTTCGGTCGTGACCATCCCGGCTCTGAAGCTGATGGACGGCAAGCTGGTGATCTCCGGCGAAACCATTGTGACTGTAGTGGCCTGCCTGATCATCATGGCCGGACTGATGACCTTTATGAAATATTCCAAATCCGGCCGCGCCATGCTGGCCGTATCCGAGGACAGCGGCGCAGCCCAGCTCATGGGCGTCAATGTCAACGCGACCATTGCCCTGACCTTCGCCATCGGTTCCGCCCTGGCGGCCATAGCGGGCGTACTGATGTGCTCCTCCTATCCGGCCCTGACCCCGTACACCGGCTCCATGCCTGGTATCAAGGCCTTCGTGGCAGCGGTATTCGGCGGTATCGGATCCATTCCGGGAGCCTTCATCGGAGGCATTCTGTTGGGCGTCATCGAGATCTTAAGCAAGGCTTATATTTCTTCCCAGCTGGCAGACGCCATTGTGTTCGCGGTATTGATTATCGTACTGCTTGTGAAGCCTACCGGACTTCTGGGTAAGCAGATTCAGGAGAAAGTGTAGGTGAAGAAGATGAAGAAAATAAACAAACAGCTCCGCAGCAATCTGATTACATATGGAATCGTTGTTGCAGCATATATTATCGTTACCCTTTGTATGCAGGCGGGAATGATTTCCAGTCTTTTACAGGGACTTCTGGTTCCCCTGTGCGTATACGTGATTCTGGCCATCTCCCTGAACCTGACCGTAGGTATCCTGGGAGAGCTGAGTCTGGGACACGCGGGCTTCATGTGCGCCGGAGCCTTTTCCGGAGCGCTGTTTTCCAAGATCACGGCTGACATGATTCACCCGGCGGGGCTTCGGTTCTTCCTGGCACTTCTGGTGGGAACTGTAGTAGCCGCGCTGTTCGGCTTCCTGATCGGTATTCCGGTACTTCGTCTGAAGGGCGACTACCTGGCCATCGTAACCCTGGCCTTCGGCGAGATCATTAAAAATGTGGTCAACGTCGTATTCCTGGGCCGCGACAGCGCAGGCTTCCACGTATCCACCAAGGACAGCATGTCCTTAGGCCTGGAGCCGGGCGGACAGGTGCTCATCAAGGGGCCCCAGGGAATCACCGGAACCCCCAACGATTCCACCTTCCTCATCGGAATCATCCTGATCCTGGTGACCTTATTTATCGTCATCAACCTTATCAATTCCCGTACCGGCCGCGCCATCATGGCCATCCGTGATAACCGCATCGCAGCCGAGTCCGTGGGAATCGACATTACGAAATACAAGCTTCTGGCCTTCAGTGTATCTGCGGCACTGGCAGGAACCGCAGGCGTGCTCTACGCCCACAACCTGTCTACGCTGATTGCGCTGCCGAAGAACTTCGGCTACAACATGTCCATCATGATCCTGGTATTCGTGGTACTGGGCGGCATCGGCAATATCCGCGGCTCTATCATCGCGGCTGTGGTACTGACCCTGCTTCCGGAGCTCCTCCGTTCCCTGAACGACTACCGTATGCTGATTTACGCAGTCGTCCTGATCGCGACTATGATCTTCACATCCAGCCAGGGAGGCCAGGAGATTCAGGAGCGCATTAAGGCGTTTTTCAAACGCGGCAAAAAAGCAGAGGAGGTAAAATAAGATGGCATTACTGGAAGTAAAGAATCTTGGAATCTCCTTTGGCGGACTTCGCGCCGTGGATGATTTCCATATGGAGATAGAACAGGGACAGCTGTACGGTCTCATCGGCCCCAACGGCGCAGGAAAAACCACCGTATTCAATCTGCTGACCGGTGTCTATCAGCCCACCGACGGCTACATCATGCTGGACGGTGAAAATATTACCGGCAAGAAAACCATTGAAATCAACAAGTACGGCATCGCCCGTACCTTCCAGAACATCCGTCTGTTCAACGAACTGACGGTTCTGGACAATGTAAAGGTCGGACTGCACAATCATCACCAATATTCTACCCTGACCGGTATCCTTCGTCTGCCGAAGTACTATAAAGTGGAGAAGGAGATGAATGAGCGGGCCATGGAGCTTCTGAAGGTCTTTGATCTGGATAAAGAGGCTGATTACAAGGCGTCCAACCTGCCCTACGGCAAGCAAAGAAAGCTGGAAATCGCAAGAGCACTGGCCACAGACCCGAAGCTGCTGCTTCTGGATGAACCGGCAGCCGGTATGAACCCCAACGAGACATTGGAACTGATGAAGACCATCCGCTTCGTGCGGGATAAATTCCATATGACGATTCTTCTGATTGAGCACGACATGAAGCTAGTATCCGGTATCTGTGAGAAGCTGACCGTCCTGAACTTCGGTCAGGTACTGACAGAGGGACCGACAGCAGAAGTGCTGAAAGATCCGAAGGTAATCACAGCTTACCTTGGAGAATAGGAGGAATCGAATTATGGCAATGCTGGAAGTAAAAGATATACAGGTATATTATGGCATGATACAGGCCATCAAGGGAATCTCCTTCGAGGTAAACGAGGGTGAAGTCATCGCACTGATCGGAGCCAACGGCGCAGGAAAAACCACCACCCTGCAGACCATCACCGGCCTGATCGCCCCGAAACACGGCGAGATCCTCTTTGAGGGACAGAATATTACCAAAGTCCCTGCCCACAAAATTGTATCCATGGGAATGGCCCATGTCCCGGAAGGACGCCGCGTTTTTGCGCAGCTGAGCGTCTTAGATAACTTGAAGCTAGGCGCGTTTACCCGGAAAGATAAAGAAGAGATCGAGGAAACCCTGCTTCGTGTATACAAGCGTTTTCCCAGACTGGAAGAGCGTAAGAATCAGATGGCAGGAACCCTGTCCGGCGGTGAGCAGCAGATGCTGGCCATGGGCCGCGCCCTTATGTCCCACCCGAAGATCATCCTGATGGATGAGCCTTCCATGGGTCTGTCCCCCATCTTCGTAAACGAGATCTTTGACATCATCCGTGAAGTTAGCGAAGGCGGCACCACCGTTCTCCTGGTAGAGCAGAACGCCAAAAAAGCCCTCTCCATCGCCGACCGTGGCTATGTCCTCGAAACCGGCAATATCGTCCTGGAAGGCGACGCCAAGATGCTCCTGGACAACGACCAGGTGAAGAAGGCATACCTGGGCGAGTAATTTTATAACTAAAAAATCCCGTGTGGCGAATGCCACACGGGATTTTTGCTTATAAATTTATTTCGCCTGCTCCAGCGCCAGAGTCTTAGTCGTAGCGTCGCAAACCTCAGTCGGTCCGTAGTACTGGATAGCACCCGGATAAACAAAGCAGGTTTCAAGAGCCCACTGCTCACGATGAGCCTCGAAGAACTTGAACGGAGCGCCGTCAAGCTCAACCAGAGCCTTCTTAATAACCGGCTTATCTTCGCCGTGTCTTCTCTCGATGTTCATCATCTTGGTAATTGGCATACCGCCTGCAACCCACTCATTAGCCGGCTTGGACAGATTGGAAACCTTGGAAAGGTATCCGTTGTAGCCATACTGAATCAGCATGAATGCGTTGTAACCCAGAGAGTAGCAGTAATCGGAATCGAAGTTGGACGGGAATGCGCATCTTCCTTCATATCCCAGGAAATGATGCAGGGCGCTGAACTTACCATTGTAGGTGCCTGCAGCCTTTCTCTCAGCCAGCTTTGCCGCAACCATGGAGGAGAACAGCTTCTCAGACTCGATCAGGGAAACCTGAACGTTACCATGCGGGTCGCGCTCCATGAACAGCTGCTGCTGAATTGCCTGCGGCAGGATAGCGAATACAGCCATGGACTCCTTGGTCAGACCCTTCTCAATAAATGCGTACTTCTCAGCCCAGGTAGCCAGAGCGTTGAACTCGTCAGCTTTGCTGCCGGCCAGAAGCTCGTTGATCTCCTGAATCAGAACGGAGAACTCCGGAACAAACTCAACCACACCCTCCGGGATGATAGCTACACCGAAGTTCATGCCCTTTGCTGCTCTCTTCTCTACAGAGTCTGCAATGTAGTCAGCGATCTGGGACAGAGACATCTTCTTCTCAGCGACTTCCTCAGAAATCAGGCAGATGTTCGGCTGGGTCTGCAGTGCGCACTCCAGAGCTACGTGAGAAGCGCTTCTTCCCATAACCTTTACAAAATGCCAGTACTTCTTAGCGGAGTTTGCGTCACGCTCGATGTTACCGATGATCTCGCTGTAGGTCTTGGTAGCAGTATCGAAACCGAAGGAGCACTCGATATCCTCATTCTTCAGGTCGCCGTCGATGGTCTTCGGGCAGCCGATAACCTGTACGCCGGTGTTGTGTGCTGCAAAGTACTCAGCCAGAACTGCTGCATTGGTATTGGAATCGTCGCCGCCGATGATAACAACTGCGGTTACGCCATGCTTCTTGCAAACCTCGGAAACGATAGCGAACTGCTCCTCAGTCTCCAGCTTGGTACGGCCGGAACCGATGATATCGAATCCGCCGGTATTTCTGTATGCGTTAATGAACTCATCGTCGAACTCTACATAATCATCGTTGATCAGTCCGCTGGGGCCGCCCTTGAAACCGTACAGTACGTTCTCCTTGTTGGTAGCCTTCAGTGCGTCGTAGAGACCGCAGATAACGTTGTGTCCGCCCGGAGCCTGTCCGCCGGAAAGGATAACGCCTACTACCTGCTTCTTGGGAGCAGAAGTGTTCTGGCCCTTCTCGAAGGTGATTTCCTTCTCACCGTAGGTGTTCGGGAACAGCGCTTTGATCTTGTCCTGATCCGCTACGCTCTGTGTAGCTTCGCCTTCTTTTACGCAAATATCTGCGATGCCGTTTCTGAGCATGCCCGGAAGCTTCGGAGCGTACTCATATCTGGCTTTCTGTAAAGCTGAAATTTCCATAACAAAAATCTCCTTTATAAAATATTGTAAAACATAGTTCGGTTCGATTTTAATATATTTTCGGAGAAAAGTAAACAAGTACCGGGGAAAAAGTGCAGGATTTTCGAGAGAAATAGAAATATGGGAAAAATTTTATGAATAGTCCTTGCCAGACGGACAAAAGTATGCTATAGTCAGTACTGTCGAAAAACACAAATCGATGAACTCTGGAGAGTCTCAGGTAATGAGCGCCGAAGGTGTAACACAGACGCAGGTTCGGAAAGGAGCTGCAGCTGTCTATCTCTCAGGCAAAAGGACAGGGCTTACATAAGCGTAAATGTTCTAACTCTTTGGAGGGCTGATTGAGAAATCAGCTCTTATTTTTGCGCAAAAATCGGGGAAACTATCGGTGCGCAGCAAAATATATACAAAAGAGAGGGAAAAAACGATGTTGGAATTTGTGAAAGCAGTAAATGAATGGATGTGGGGCTTGATTTTACTCATCATCCTGTGCGGTACGGGAATCTTCTTTACGATCCGCCTGAAGTTTATCCAGGTACGGAAGTTCGGAGAGGGCTGCCGCCTTGTATTTGGTCACTTTAAGTCATCCGGCGGGGAGCGGAAGGAGGGCGAGATGACTCCGTTCCAGTCTCTGGCCACAGCCATAGCGGCTCAGGTAGGTACCGGTAATCTGACCGGCGCGGCTACGGCGCTGATCGCCGGAGGCCCGGGAGCCATCTTCTGGATGTGGATCAGCGCGTTCTTCGGAATGGCTACGATTTACGGCGAGGCGACACTTGCCCAGGAATATAAGACCAAGAAAGACGGAGAAGTGACCGGAGGACCGGTTTACTACATCCATCAGGCATTTAAAGGAACCTTTGGACGGGTGCTGGCCGTGATTTTCGCCATTTTTATTATTCTGGCCCTGGGCTTCATGGGCAATATGGTACAGTCCAACTCTATCGGCGCAGCATTTTCCGGCGTCTTTGAATCCCGGAATATCAATATCCCGCCGGTAGCCATTGGTATCATTCTGGCTGTGATTGCGGCGTTTATCTTCGTGGGCGGCACCACCAGATTGGCGGCAGTGGTGGAGAAAATCGTGCCGTTTATGGCGGGCATCTATATTGTAGGCAGCCTGATTCTGATTGGCATGAACATCACCGCACTTCCGGGCGCGTTCAAAATGATTTTCGTGGGCGCGTTCAATCCGACCGCGGTAGTCGGCGGTGCGGCAGGTATCACCGTGCGGGAAGCCATCCGTTACGGCGTGGCTCGTGGACTTTTCTCCAATGAGGCCGGTATGGGTTCCACGCCCCACGCCCACGCGCGGGCAGCGGCGAAGAATCCCCATGAGCAGGGACTGACAGCTATGATCAGCGTGTTCATTGATACATTTATCGTACTGAACCTGACCGTATTTTCTGTGCTGACCACCGGAGCCATGGATTCCGGCAAAGGCGGTATCGCCCTGACCCAGGAAGCATTTATGAGAGGCTTCGGAAGCTTCGGCGACATTTTCGTAGCGATTTGTCTTCTGTTCTTCGCCTTCTCTACCGTGCTGAGCTGGCATTTCTTCGGACAGATTAACGTGCAGTATCTGTTCGGTAAGAAAGCAGTCAAGGTTTACTCCATCATCGTTGTAGCCTTTATCATCGTAGGTTCCACCCTGAAGGTAGACCTGGTATGGGAGCTGGCTGATTTCTTCAACGGTTTGATGGTTATCCCGAACGCCATGGCGCTTCTGGCCTTGAGCGGCGTGGTTGCGGGAATCAGTAAAAAATACGGAAAAAAATAAAATGAAAAAGTCCACCGTCGGCAGCGAATATATTACGATGCCGGCGGTATTTTTATGCTTTCAGGGCGGAAAAGAGAAATCTTACGCAACGTAGGGTAAAGTTTTTGTAGGAAAAGTTAATAGAAAAAAGAAAGAAAGCACCGGGATCCTGTGTTAGGATTGAAGT